>JAHEYW010000104.1 GCA_023251395.1 Bacteroidales bacterium | reverse complement strand
ATTTGCATAGTTGACAGGCATTTCAGCATGCAGGGTAACTAATCCGCAGAACTCGTTCAACCACATATGCAATACAGTTACATCGCTGAAGCCGATATACCATTTAGGGTGTTTTTTCAGGGATGAAAAATCTGCCTTATCAATTATTTTTGAAATGCCATAACCACCACGGGAGCAAAATATTGCTTTAATATCTCTATTATCTGTCATTTCCTGGAGGTCATCAAGCCTGTCGGAATCGCTTCCGGCAAACTGTCCCAATATTTTGAAGGCATTCCTGCCAATCCTGACTTTCAGGCCCCATTTTTCAAGAAGGGTGGCTCCATTCAATATCTTTTCCTTATCTGCTGAAAAGGAGGGGGAAATTATTGCCACCTGATCTCCGGCTTTCAGGAATGGAGGCTGTATTTTGCTTTTAATCATTATTGTATTAAGTTGAATAGAGTGACTAAAGTTAAGAAAAAGTGACTAAAGTGAGCTAAAGGTTGAAGTGACTAAAGTTAAGAACTAATTATACTACACAGGTACTTTAGGCACTCTAGGCACTTCAAACTATTTATTATCTTTGAGCTGTTTTTCAAAATTTAAAGTTCATTTCCGTTAATATGAAGAAATTTAAAAGATATCTTGTAACATCTGCACTACCCTATGCTAATGGTCCGATTCACATTGGTCATCTTGCCGGGGTTTATATTCCATCAGATATTTATACGAGATATTTAAGACTAAAGGAAGAGGATGTAATATCAATCTGCGGTTCCGATGAGCACGGTGTCCCGATAACATTAAAAGCAAGAAAGGAAGGAGTCTCTCCACAACAGATAGTTGACAGATATCACGAGTTGAATAAGAAGGCATTCAAAGATTTCGGTATTGCTTTCGATATTTACTCCCGTACTTCAAACAAAATACATTACGAAACTGCTTCTGATTTTTTTCTAAAGCTCTACCAGAAAGGTGAATTTACAGAGAAAACCGCCCAGCAATATTACGATGAGGAGGCTGCCTGCTTTCTTGCCGACAGATATATAATGGGGACCTGTCCACATTGCGGAAATGAGAATGCATATGGAGATCAGTGCGAGAAATGTGGTACATCGCTCAGTGCAACGGATCTCATCAATCCAAGATCTACAATCAGCGGAGTGAAACCTGTTCTGAAAGAAACTTTGCACTGGTATCTTCCACTTGATAAATATGAACCCTGGCTTAAGAAATGGATACTTGAAGATCATAAGGAATGGAAAGTCAACGTTTATGGTCAGTGTAAATCATGGCTTGACCAGGGACTGCAGCCCAGGGCTGTCAGCCGTGACCTCGACTGGGGTGTTCCTGTACCCGTTAAAGGTGCAGCTGGCAAAGTTCTTTATGTCTGGTTCGATGCTCCGATAGGATATATTTCTGCCACAAAGGAACTTACACCAGACTGGGAAAAGTACTGGAAAGATCCTGAGACCAGGATGGTTCATTTCATTGGAAAGGATAACATTGTTTTTCATTGCATAATATTCCCTTCAATGCTTAATGCAGAGGGATCATTTATTCTTCCTGATAATGTTCCTGCGAATGAATTTTTGAATCTTGAAAATGACAAGATATCCACTTCCAGGAACTGGGCAGTCTGGCTACATGAATATATGGAGGATTTTCCCGACAGACAGGATGTCCTGAGATATGCATTATGTGCAAATGCGCCTGAAACCAAGGATAATGATTTTACCTGGAAGGATTTTCAGGCAAGAAACAATAACGAACTGGTTGCAATACTTGGCAATTTTGTTAACCGGACACTTGTTCTGACCAACAATTACTGGAATGGAAAAGTACCGGGAAGAGGTGTAACTGATAAATATGACAATGAGGTACTTGCAGAGATCGGTAATATAAAATCAAATATCGAATCCAATCTTGATAATTTCAGGTTCAGGGAAGCGCTTAAAGAGGCTATGAACCTTGCCAGACTGGGAAATAAATACCTGGCTGACACAGAACCCTGGAAAGTTATAAAGACAGATCCGGAAAGGGTAAAGACCTTGCTGAATATTGCACTGCAGATAACGACAAATCTAACAATTGCTTTTGAACCATTCCTGCCATTTTCGATGGATAAGCTGCGGTCGTGGTTAAACTATCCCGAACCTAAATGGGCCGATGCAGGAAATACAGATCTGCTTAAACCGGGTCATCAGATAAATAAACCTGAGCTTTTATTTGATAAAATAGAAGATGAAGCAATATCAAAGCAGATTGAAAAGCTTATGAATACTAAAAAAGCGAATGAAACTGAAACAACTAAGGTTGTTCCTCTGAAACCAGTAATTTCCTTCGATGACTTTACAAAGATTGATATCAGAACCGCTACAATTCTTGAAGCTGAAAAGGTACCTAAAACAACCAAACTTTTAAAGCTGAAGATCGATACCGGGAATGATATCCGGATCATTGTTTCAGGTATTGCCGAGCACTATGCTCCTGAAGATATTATTGGCAGACAAATATCCATTATTGCAAACCTTGAGCCAAGAAAAATAAAGGGTATCGAATCGAATGGAATGATCCTGATGGCTGAGGATAAGGACGGTAAACTGGTAATGGTATCTCCTGAGAAGAAGACAGCTAACGGCAGTACAATAAAATAGAAGTTATTTTATAATTGCTATCCAGGATCCCGGGTAATTTCCGGCAATATTTTCCTGTGCTACAGTAGCTTCTGAAAGTGTCTGGCACGTCTTTACACTTACCCGCAAGAATCCGTTAGGCCCGCTTACAATTTCAGGTTTATATCCATCTGTCTCCAGCTTTTTTGCAAGGAAAGTTGCATTTGCTCTTGATTTGAAACTACCAGCTATAATTGAATAAACTGCCTGGTTCTCTGCTGGTATAGTCTTAATCTCAGCGGGCTGGGATGTTTCTGCCTGGGCAGGTGTAACTACAGGTGTATCAACAGGTTTCAGGACCGAGGCACTGTCAGCTGTTGTTTTATCAATTGCTTGCCTGTTGTTTTCAAATTCAATACTTGCAAGAGGGTTAAGGTTGGTCTGTTGTGTTTTTGTTCTGAATATATCGGTTGTAAATGGAACCGCAACCAGAATCCCTAAAATCGGGACAATTACAGCAGCCCTCCATAATATTTTTCTTGTGGAAGTATTTCTGACAGGAGCAGCCTGTTTCAGTATCTTTTTGCGAACATCATATTTTTCAAGCGGGTTGAACTGGAAAGAATCAAGACCATATGAATCAAGAAGATAGTTAGCATGGATATCAGGTTCAAACTGAATATTACCCTCATTGTTACAGGTAAAAGATCCTATGTCTGAGAATGTAACCCTTTCCCCGTGGCTGATTTTTTTCCTGGTATCCTTTACAAATACCTCAACAAGATCTCTTGCATCAGAATAATTCAAGCCTGATCTGGAAGAGATTCTTCCAATAAGAAGTCCGTCGTTATGGGTCAGGTTGACATTAAAGGAGATCTTTTTGGATGGAGGATAAAAAGTGTTTGTTGCTGAATCTAACCTGGCAGAGGCATAATTTCCAATAAATGCACCAAATTCCGGAATGATCACGCAATCATGTCCCGATAGCAATTCCCTTATATAACCTGAAATATCCACCTTAAATTTCTTTGTATTTACAAAAATAAGAATTTTATCAATACTATCAGGTTAAAATTGGAATATTCTTTGGTTCATCCATATTACCAGCCAGTTAGAACGTGTAATATAGGCAAAAATATAACACCCGACTGCAAAAAAATATTGAAGAGTATGGTGCAATTCACCCCGGTAATTGAGGCAAAATAGCTATATTCGTAGTTCAAAAATCTGCCGGTAATGAAAGAACTGCAAATGGTTGATCTCAGGTCGCAGTATGAAAGGATCGGAGCTGAAATAAATGATGCTATCCAGTCTGTGCTAAAATCTGCTGCCTTCATAAAAGGGCCTGAGGTAAAACTTTTTGAAGAGGAGCTCCAAAGATACCTTGGGGTTAAGCATGTGATCACATGTGCAAACGGGACTGATGCCTTGCAGATAGCAATGATGGCCCTTGGTCTTAAACCGGGAGATGAGGTAATTACCACCAATTTTACATTTATTGCAACAGTGGAGGTTGTTGCCCTGCTGGGTCTTAAGCCAATACTGGTTGAACCTGAAGAAGGCAGTTTTAATATATCAGCTGCCGGAATAAAAAAAGCAATCACACCCAGAACAAAAGCCATTGTCCCAGTACATCTGTTCGGACAATGCGCATCGATGGAGGATATAGCTAAAATTGCGGTAGAGCATAATCTTTTTATTATTGAAGATACTGCCCAGGCAACGGGGGCAGCCTGTTTTTTCTCTGACGGAAAACCAAGAAAGGCAGGAACGATTGGCGACATTGGAACAACCTCATTCTTCCCTTCAAAAAACCTTGGATGTTACGGAGATGGCGGTGCCCTCTTAACTGACAATGATAATCTTGCAGCCAAAATAAGAAGTATATCCAATCATGGAATGAAAGTCAGGTATTACCACGATGATATAGGTGTCAATTCGAGGCTTGATACTATCCAGGCAGCAGTTCTGAGAGTAAAGCTTAAATATCTTGACTCATTCAACAGATCAAGGCTTGAAGCAGCTGATTATTATGACAGAGCATTTATGAATTGCCCTGAAATAATAATCCCTGAGAGAATAAAATATTCATCTCATATTTTTCACCAGTACACATTGAAAATCAGGAATAACAGGAGAAATGAACTGAAAGAATATCTTGGAAAGCTCAATATCCCTTCAATGATCTATTATCCCGTTCCGCTTTCAGTTCAAAAAGCATTTTCATTCATGGGTTATAAGGAAGGTGATTTTCCGGTAACAGAAAAACTATGTACGGAGGTGATATCATTGCCGATGCATCCTGATCTTGATAAGGAACAACTTGAGTATATCACAAATGGTGTTCTGAAATTCTTTGAAAAACGATGATTATGGACAAGGAATATTTTGCACATGAAACAGCAGTAATAGATGAAGGCTGTAAGATAGGGAAGGGAACTAAGATATGGCACTTCAGCCATATCATGTCTGGCTGTGAAATCGGTGAAAGTTGCAATATAGGCCAGAATGTTGTTATTTCACCCGGAGTGAAACTTGGCAGGAACGTAAAAGTTCAGAATAATGTTTCAATTTATACAGGTGTGATATGTGAAGAGGACGTTTTCCTCGGGCCATCGATGGTTTTTACCAACATCATCAATCCAAGAAGTGCCATTATCAGGAAAGATAAATATGTAACCACTATTGTAGAAAAAGGGGCTTCAATCGGAGCAAATTCAACAATTGTCTGCGGCAATAAAATAGGTAAATATTCATTTATTGGTGCCGGTGCAGTTGTAACAAAAGAGGTCAAACCTTATGCCCTGGTTGTTGGAAATCCTGCGAAACAGACCGGATGGATGAGTGAATTCGGACATAAGCTGGCTTTTAATTCTTCTGGAATTGCTACATGCCCGGAAAGCGGTGAGAAGTACAGACTTGATTCCGGGAACGTTTCGAAAATAATTTAGTAGTTTTGCCTCTCGGAAAAAGATACTCTATGAATTCAACTCCTAAGAACTTTGGAATTATTGGTGTTGCCGGATATATTGCAGTCAGGCATCTCAAGGCCATAAAGGATACCGGAAATAATCTTCTTGCATCTCTCGACAAATTTGACAGCGTGGGACTTATCGACAGTTATTTTCCCGAGAGTGATTTTTTCGTGGAATTTGAAAGATTTGACCGTCATTTTGATAAGCTTAAACGAAACGGGACAAAGATCGATTATGTCAGCATCTGTTCACCAAATTATCTTCACGATTCCCATATCAGGTTCGCCTTAAGACACAGGGCAGATGCCATTTGCGAAAAACCGATAGTTCTTAATCCATGGAATGTTGACGCACTTCAGGAAATAGAAGATGAAACAGGTCAGCGTGTTTATACTGTGCTGCAGCTTCGCCTTCATCCAAAAGTTATCGAACTGCGGAAGAGAATTGCAGATAGTCCTAAAGATAAGATCCATGATATTGATCTGACATACATTACAAGTCGCGGCAACTGGTATCATATTTCCTGGAAAGGAGATGTACAGAAATCAGGCGGAGTGGCAACAAATATAGGAGTTCATTTTTTTGATATGCTTGGATGGATTTTTGGTCCTGTCAAAACAAATACTGTGCATCTGTCAGAATCAAATAAATCGGCCGGGTATCTTGAGCTTGAAAATGCAAGGATAAGATGGTTCCTGAGTCTTGATTACAATGATATTCCCGAGTCGGTAAAGAAAACAGGCCGGCGAACATACAGATCATTAATGCTTGATGGTGAAGAGTTTGAGTTCAGTGAAGGTTTCACCGATCTTCATACACTCACTTATACGGAAATACTTTCCGGAAATGGATTCGGACTTAAGGAAGCCAAACAATCGATAGAAACAGTATATACTATCAGGAATGCTAAACCGGTTGGTCTCCAGGGAGACTATCATCCACTTTTAAAAAAATAATATAATGTATAATAAACTCAAAAATAAAAAGACAGCTCTCTCAGTGATTGGACTGGGATATGTTGGTCTTCCTATTGCACTGGAGTTTGCCAAAAAAATTAAAGTTGTCGGTTTTGATATTAAGCCGGAAAGGATCGGCCTGATGAAAAAAAGCATAGATCCGAGTAATGAACTTGAGCCGGTAAGCTTTAACGATATAGATATCCTTTTCACAAGTAACCCGGAAGATCTGAGGGAAGCCTCATTTCACATAATAGCGGTACCAACACCTACTAACAGGCACAACCTCCCGGACCTTACCCCTGTAATCAGAGCATCAGAAACAGTTGGCAAAGTACTTAAGAAAGGTGATTATGTTGTTTATGAATCAACAGTTTATCCGGGCTGCACTGAGGAGGATTGCGTTCCGGTTCTGGAGAGGTTTTCGGGGCTAAAATACCGGACAGATTTTAAGGTAGGATTTTCGCCTGAAAGGATTAATCCGGGTGACAAGAACCATACCCTTACAAAAATCGTTAAGGTAACCAGTGGTTGTGATGAAGATTCGGCAGAGCAGATTGCCAAAATCTATGAAATGATAATTGAAGCTGGGGTCCACAGGGCATCTTCAATCAAAGTTGCAGAATCAGCCAAGATCATAGAAAACACTCAGAGGGATATCAATATTGCCTTCATGAATGAATTATCTATAATTTTTAACAGGATGGATATCAACACCTTCGAAGTTCTTGAAGCAGCCGGAACAAAATGGAATTTTCTGAAATTCTATCCTGGGCTCGTTGGCGGACATTGCATAGGAGTTGATCCTTACTATTTATCATATAAAGCCAAAGCAATGGGCTACCATCCCCAGATAATTGATTCCGGAAGGTTTGTCAACGATAGTATGGGAAGATATATCGGCAAACAAACTGTTAAGAAAATCATATCCGCCGGTAAAAGTCCAAAGGATGCAAGAGCCCTGATAATGGGAATCACTTTCAAGGAAGATGTGGCAGATATAAGAAACTCAAAAGTAGTTGATGTAATAAATGAACTTACTGATTTTGGGGTCATTGTGGATGTTATCGATCCTGGGGTAAAGCCACATGAAGTAAAAGTAGAATATGGAATTGACCTCAAAAAAGGACCTGAAGGAAAATACGATGCAATAATTGTAGCTGTCAGCCATAAGCAATTCCTCAACCTTAATGAAGAATATTTTGCCCAATACCTTAATAAAGGGGGAATTGTCGTTGATGTTAAGGGAATATTCCGGGGGAAAATAATAAATCATTCTTACTGGAGTCTTTAATGAAGAAACAGATTCTTATCACCGGTGGAACCGGGTATATCGGATCCCATACTGCCGTCGAACTGATTAATGAGGGATTCGATGTTGTAATCGTTGATAATCTCTATAATTCAAATGCCGGGGTTGTTGATGGAATTGAAAAGATTACCGGGATAAGGCCCCTCCTGGAGGTTTTTGACCTTTGTGATTCCGTAAGAACCAATGATCTTTTCAGCAAATTCAATATTTCGGCAGTGATCCATTTTGCTGCTTATAAGGCAGTGGGTGAATCTGTCAGAATGCCCCTGGAATACTACAGGAATAATCTGGTTTCGCTGATCAATATTCTGGATTCTATGAAAGCGCATGGAGTTGAGAACTTGGTTTTTTCCTCTTCTTGTACAGTTTATGGACAGCCCGAAAAACTTCCTGTCACGGAGCAATCGCCAATTCAGCCGGCTGTTTCTCCCTATGGAAATACCAAACAAATAGGTGAAGAAATTATAAGGGATACTACCTCATCTTCCAATACAATCAATGCAATTGCACTGCGCTATTTCAATCCTATTGGCGCCCATCCTTCCGGATCGATCGGTGAATTGCCAACAGGTGTCCCTGAAAATCTTGTTCCTTATATCACACAAACTGCTATTGGCTTAAGGGAAGAACTTAAAGTATTCGGCAACGACTACAATACCCCTGACGGTTCATGCATTAGAGATTATCTTCATGTTTCAGATCTTGCAAAAGCACATGTTGTTGCTGTAAAAAGGCTATCTGACAAAAAGAACAAAAAAGCATATGAGGTCTTTAACCTTGGAACTGGCAAAGGAGTATCGGTATTTGAGGCATTAAAATCGTTTGAAAAGGTTACAGGGATTAAGGTAAAATACACTATAACCGGGAGAAGAGAGGGGGATATCGAACAGATATGGGCTGATCCTTCACTAGCAAACAAAGAACTTAACTGGAAAACAGGCTATTCACTTGATGATTGTATGAAGACAGCATGGGAATGGCAGAAACAGGTAACAAAATCGAATTTATGAAAAGGACAATACTTATAACGGGTGGCGCCGGGTTTATCGGTTCGCATGTCGTCAGAAGGTTTGTGAATAAATATCCAGACTACCTTATAATTAATGCTGACAAGCTGACATATGCCGGAAATCTTGAGAACCTGACAGATATTGAGAATAAGACAAATTACAGGTTTGAAAAAATGGATATTGTTAATAAACAACAGGTACTTGACCTGTTTAAAAAATATCATTTCGACGGGGTAATACACCTTGCCGCTGAATCTCATGTCGACAGATCGATAACAGGACCTGATGAGTTTGTCTTTACAAATATAGTTGGTACTGTAAATCTTCTTAATGCCGCCCTGGGAATCTGGAAGGATCAGCCTGAAGGAAAAAGGTTTTACCATATCTCAACTGACGAGGTGTATGGTTCTCTGGGAGCAGAAGGTCTGTTTACTGAGACAACCCCCTATGACCCGAAAAGTCCATATTCAGCTTCCAAAGCCAGCTCAGATCATCTGGTAAGAGCATATAAAAATACATTTAAACTACCTGTAGTAATTTCAAACTGTTCAAATAATTACGGACCAAACCAGTTCCCGGAGAAACTCATTCCGCTCGTAATAAACAATATCAGGAACAATAAACCGATACCTGTTTACGGAAAGGGTGAAAATATCCGCGACTGGCTTTTTGTTGAAGACCATGCTTCTGCAATTGATATCATTTTCCACAGTGGAAAAACGGGAGAAACTTACAATATCGGTGGTGAAAATGAATGGAAAAATATCGATCTGATTAAGCTACTTTGCAATATAATGGATAAAAAGCTTGGCAGACAATCCGGATCCTCAGAAAAGCTTATAACATATGTTAAAGACAGAGCTGGGCACGATATGAGATATGCTATTGACTCATCAAAACTTACCCGGGAGCTGGGATGGTCTCCATCCCTTGATTTTGAACACGGGCTTGAAAAAACAGTTGACTGGTATCTCACAAACCAGAAGTGGATGGAAAGGATTATTTCAGGTGATTATGAGAAGTACTACGATCAGCAGTACAATAAAAGATAAACAGAAGAGTTATTTTATCCTTTTTAATCTTTCAATCAGCTCATCTCCTGTAGCAGATTTAGTTCTGAGATGATCGAGTATCGATCTGATAAATTTATTTGTTTCAAACGTACCTCTGACCTGTTCAAAATCAAGTTGTTTGTCTTCAAGATTCCCGTCAATTCCAAATCCTGTCATTGATGAGAAGCTGAATTCTTTTTTAGCATCTTCAATAAGCAAATTATCAAGGTCAGTAACACTTTTCTTCCATCTTTTAATAATACTGATAATATCGCTGGAAGTAAAATCTTCTAAAAGCTTATTTTCTTCCTCTTCCATTGTTGATGCAGCCCAGTTCCATTCCATCTCCTCACTGGCATCATGAATATTACTGATATATCCGGATAACTCCACCAGGGATTTCACGCTGGCTGTTTCGATCTTGTCCAGCATTATTTCAACCTCTTTCCCCGGGACTATCATTCCGGAAAGGTCAAACCATTCTCCCGGACCATGGACCCTATCAAAAGTCAGTCTGTTCCTGAGGCTGTTAATGTCAGAGAATTGTGAATTGCCAAGTCTCTTTATCAGAGCATTTCCCAGGTATTTTGAGATGCCATTCTGGTAAAGGTCTATCCCTCTTGCGACAGAAGTCCTGTTTATCCGCATCCCATTATAATTCATAAACTCATTCCCGGAACCTTCATCCTTCATTTTTATCAGAATATCCCTTCCCGCTATCATTTTATGTATTGTATACGGGTTGAGGATTTCGAAATCAATTATATCGGTTTTTGCAGGATCTTTCCTTACGTCTCGGTCAGGCCATTTCTGTGCGTCCCTGATCGTTCCGATACTCCTGAGGTTAACACCCGGAACAAGGATGCTTTCGTCTTTATTTTCGATTATATATGAGAAAGGGAACAGGGATGAGTCAATATTATTGTAATGCCGCCCTTTTATCAATGTGAAGGGGCCGATAT
>JAHEYW010000103.1 GCA_023251395.1 Bacteroidales bacterium | reverse complement strand
TATAAGGAATATCGGGATTGTGCTTAAAGTCCTGACAGATACCTTCCCATCATTACAGCTTATTGTTACAGGATCATCAGGATTTGATCTAATTAACCGAATCACAGGTCCTCTGACAGGCAGATCGAGACTTTTCCATCTTTTCCCATTCTCGTTCGAGGAACTGCTTCAGGTAAGAGATATACTTTCACTTAAATCATCAACTGAATCATTCATGCGGTTCGGATTATACCCGGAGGTATTTAATAAGTCTGAAGAGGAGGCAATAGAGGAGCTTTCCAACCTGTCAGTCAATTACCTTTATAAAGATATTCTTATGTTCGAGAACCTCCGCAGATCAGATCTGATCCGTAATCTGGTCAAGGCATTGGCGCTACAGCTCGGTAATGAAGTCTCCCTGAATAACCTGGCAAATATGCTCGGAGAGAATGTCCATACAATAAAAAAATACCTGGAGCTTCTTGAACAGACATTTGTAATATTCAGACTTTCTTCATTCAGCAGTAACCTGCGAAATGAAATCGGTAAAGGAATGAAGGTCTACTTTTATGATCTTGGAATCCGTAATTCGATTATCAGAAACTTTAACCCGATGGATTTAAGAACTGATTCAGGCGGCTTGTGGGAGAATTTCTTTATTCTTGAACGGACGAAATATCACAACAACCACAGAAAGATTATAAACCATTACTTCTGGAGGACTTATCAGAAAGAAGAAATTGATCTGATTGAAGAGTCGGAAGGAACATTAACTGCTTTTGAATGCAAGTTCAACATTAAGAAGAAGACGAATATACCTAAAACATTTAAGGAAAATTACCCTGAGTGTAATCTGGTTATAATAGATCCTGATACATACTGGAAGTACCTTACATAATTAATTACCGATACCTGTATCGCAGGCAATATAGCACCTGAAATGGAATCAAAATGGCATTGAGTGAATTGTATAAAATGCAGAAGATTAATCAATTATATCAAAAAGATTTCAAAAATATCGCATGGTTCAGCCCTGGTATAATAGGTTACAGAAACTAATTGAAATAATCCTGAAAGGGTTAAATAAAAGTTCATATTTTTACGTAATCAAAATGAAATATGAAGATCATCATTATCGGTACAGCCTATCCTTACCGCGGAGGCCTTGCCGCATATAACGAAAGACTTGCAAAGCAGCTTCGGATGGAAGGTCATGATATTTCTGTTTATACTTTTAAACTTCAGTACCCTTCTTTTCTCTTCCCGGGGAAGTCGCAATTCATTGAAGGCCCTGGTCCTGATGACTTGAGTATAAAGAGACTGGTGAACTCAATAAATCCTTTCAACTGGTTGAACGTTGGCAGGAGAGTGAAGAAAGAAAAACCCGATATCCTTATATTCAAGTACTGGATGCCTTTCATGGCTCCCGCCTTTGGGACCATTGCGAGAGTTGCCATATCCAATCAACATACAAAAGTCATCTGTATTCTTGATAATGTTATTCCTCATGAAAAGCGACCCGGAGACCGTTTACTTACAAAATACTTTACCAAGTGCCTCGATGGTGCAATAGCAATGTCAAGATCGGTTCAAAATGACCTTCTTGAATTCCGAAAAGATATCCCGGTGAAACTGAATCCTCACCCTCTGTTTGACAATTTTGGAGAAGCAGTCTCGAAACCAGATGCCCTGGCAAAACTGAACCTGGACCCGGGATTCAGATATGTTTTGTTTTTTGGCTTTATCCGTGCTTACAAGGGACTGGACCTGATAATCAAAGCTTTTTCTGATGAACGGCTTAGGAAACAAAATCTGAAGCTTATTATAGCTGGTGAATTTTATGAGGACCCTTCACCCTATCTTAAACTTATTTCTGACAATAATCTGAAGGATGAAATAATTATGTTTGACAGGTTCATTAATGACGAAGAGGTCAGATATTTCTTCTCTGCATCCGAGCTTGTCGTACAGCCATATAAGAGTGCAACCCAGAGCGGAGTGACCCAGATCGCATATCATTTTGATAAACCAATGGTTGTTACAGATGTCGGAGGGTTAAAAGAGATTGTTCCCGATGGCCGTTGCGGATATGTTGTTAATTGTGATCCACAGGTAATTGCAGATTCCATTTTAGATTTCTTTGAGAATAACAGGTCTGTCGCCTTAATTGAGAATATCAGGGTAGAAAAGCAAAAGTACTCCTGGAGCAGGATGACTGAATCTGTTATTGAAGTATATAAAAAATCTTTTAATCATGATAATCCGAAGTAGAGCTCCGCTCAGGTTAGGCCTCGCTGGAGGTGGTACAGATGTTTCGCCATATTCTGATATTTTCGGAGGGGCCGTTCTTAATGCAACCGTCAATCTCTATGCCTATGCATCAATTGAGCCTCGCAATGATAACAGGATATTTATAAGATCAGTTGACAAGGAATTATTATTCGAAGGAGACTCTGTTAAATCACTGGAAATAAATGGTGAACTTGACCTTGTAAAAGGGGTTTACAACAGGATCATCAGAGATTATAAGCTCAAACCTTTGTCCTTTTCACTGACTTCCTATGTTGATGCTCCTGCAGGATCTGGTCTCGGAACATCCTCCACCCTTGTTACAGCGGTTTTAGGGGCATTCTCCGAATGGCTGAAATTACCTCTGGGGGAGTATGATATGGCAAGACTTTCATACGAGATAGAACGCACAGATCTGGGAATGGCAGGGGGAAAGCAGGATCAGTATGCCGCAACTTTTGGTGGCATCAACTTCATGGAATTTTATGATAACGGGAAAGTGATTGTTAATCCACTCAGGATTAAGGATCAGGTTCTGAATGAACTGTCGAACAACATTATCCTTTACTATACCAGGACAAGCCGTATTTCCTCGGAAATAATAATGGAGCAACAGAAAAACGTCAAATCAGGCGCGTTACTTTCCATTGAAGCGATGCATAAGCTCAAAGAATTGGCTGTCAGTATGAAAGAATCTATACTCAAAGGAAAACTTGACACAATTGGAGAGCTTCTTAATCTTTCCTGGGAACACAAGAAAAATATGGCTGAAGGGATAACTAATTCACAGATTGACAAAATCTACGCTGAAGCCATAAAAGCCGGTGCAACAGGAGGGAAGATAAGCGGTGCAGGAGGAGGTGGCTTCATGTTCTTCTATTGCCCCGGTCTTTCAAGATATAATGTAATAAAGACACTGGAACAATTCGGAGGTCATGCTATGAAGTATGAATTTACAAAGCAGGGTCTGGAAACCTGGATATTCTGAAAGATGAAGAGAGAAGCTGTCATACTTGCAGGCGGATTTGGTACAAGACTAAGGAGTGTAGTAAATGATGTTCCGAAGCCTATGGCCCTGGTAAGAGGGATTCCTTTTCTATCTTATCTTCTCGAGGAGCTTAATAATAACGGATTCACAAGAGCAATAATAGCTGCAGGCTACAGACATGAGACTATCAATGGATATTTTGGTGAACATTATAAGAATATTAAACTGATCTATTCAATTGAGAATGAGCCTCTGGGAACAGGAGGAGCCATTGCCCTTGCTATTGAAAAAGTTGCAGAGGAAAACTTTTTCATTATTAATGGAGATACCTTTTTCAGAGTGGATTTCAGCCAGTTGGAAAAGATATTTATTAAGGGAAAGTCAAATCTTACGATAGCCCTTAAAGAAATGAAGAATTTTGACAGATACGGTACAGTTGTGACAAGTGATAAAAGGATAATCTCATTCAGGGAGAAGAAATTTTGCGAGAAAGGACTGATCAATGGAGGTATATATCTCATTAATAAAAGGTGGCTGAAAGAAAACTCACCATCAAAAGTATTCTCGTTTGAAAAAGATCTGCTTGAGAAGAAAGGAACGTCTGACAGTATAACCTTTTATTTATCCGATGGTTATTTTATCGATATCGGAATCCCGGAAGATTATTTGAGAGCAGAGCGGGAACTGGTTGTACCATCCAATTAAAGATTCACCTTATCCCTGATCAGATAACTATTTCTTTCTGTTGAATTTCTGTTAACAAGTTCACCCAGAAAACCTGTAAGGAAAAGTAGTGTTCCGAGAATCATCACCGTAAGAGCAATGAAGAAATATGGACTTTCGGTTACCAGCGGAGCCCTGAGATTATTATAAACATACCATAGTTTCCTGCCACCCAGGAATGCTGCCATGCCGAGACCAATAATAAACATGAGGGTCCCCAGCGAGCCGAACAGATGCATAGGACTTTTTCCGAAACTCGTTATAAATCTGATAGTCAGAAGGTCAAGGAAACCTTTTACGAATCTGTCAAGTCCGTATTTGGTGACTCCGTATTTTCTTGCCCTGTGTTCGACAATTTTCTCTCCTATCTTTCTGAATCCGGCCTCTTTTGCAAGCATAGGTATGTATCTGTGCATTTCCCCGAATACCTCAATGCTTTTTACTACTTCATTTCTGTACGCTTTAAGCCCACAATTGAAATCGTGCAGCTTTATACCGGAAGACCATCGGGCTGTCCTGTTATAGAATTTGCTTGTGATCCTTTTTACAAAAGGGTCATATCTCTTTTTCTTCCATCCGGAAACCAGGTCATATCCCTCTTCTTTTATCATTCTGAAGAGTTCAGGTATTTCGGCGGGGCTATCCTGAAGGTCTGAATCCATAGTGATCACGACATCACCGGAAGCTTCCTGGAAACCAGTGTGCAGGGCAGCTGCTTTTCCATAGTTTCTTCTGAACCTGATACCTTTGACAAATGTTTTTTCTTTGCTCTGCCTGTCAATTATTTTCCACGACGAATCACTGCTTCCGTCATCAATATATATGATCTCAAATGAAAGTTGAGCCTCTATACAAACATTTTCAATCCAAGAGGTCAGCTCAGGAAGTGATTCATCTTCATTAAAGACCGGAATTACAAGAGACAAGTCCATGCCTGATCAGGATCTACAGTTTTTCAGGTTCGTCGATTGTAAGTGGATTACCTTCTTTCTTTGTAAAGATGCTGATTATAAGAGATATAATAGTTCCTCCGAAGACTCCTCCAAATAATCCTGATATTATCATAATTTCAGGTTTCATCATCTTTTTGGTAATACTCATTGCTGAATCGATCGCGTCGGCTGCCATACCTCTTTTTGCAAGATTTTCTTCTGCAATGGTGAGCATTTTATTTATCAAACCCGGATCAATAAATTTATAAAGGATATATGAAAAAATTGTAGAAATTATGGTAGCATAAAGAAAAATTACAACTCCTGCGCCAACTGATTGCCCATAAGTCATATATCCATTCAGGACTGTATCTCTGTAAGATTTAATCATAAAATAAAGGACAACAGCCTCAATCAGAAGAATTAGATAGCTAAGAGAACTGTTTGTGATAAGGTCAAAAAAGTATAATATAAGAGAGAGAACTACACCGATAAGGCCAAGAATTACCCCATTGTTTAGATTTGCTTTCCAGACAGAAGCTTTAGTTTCCATGATGTCAGTAATTTTAAATGATTTAATGAATATTAAACAAATATAATGTAAAATTAAGACAGAGTGTTTTATGATAAGGTTAAATATTATTTGGCTTACTTCTGAAAAATTAGTATTTTTGCACCGGGTAAGTCTTATACGACCAGCTCCTGCTGAACCCCCCCAGGACCGGAAGGTAGCAAGGGTAAGTGGTTGTAGCGGTGCGATATAAGTAGCTTACCCTTTTTTTTACCACCCAACCCCCCAAATGGGGGGTTAAATCTCAACAAAAAGATATAATAAATCAATGAATTTGTCCCCCATTTGGGGACAGCCGTGACCGTGAGGTCATGGTATGGGGTTGCTACCGGTAAGGTGGGACAATAATTAAAATTGATATATATTTGTTATAAATTCTATTAAAATGCTTGTTAAAATATACCCGGAGAATCCTAATCCTATACAGATAAGGAAAATTGCAAGGATACTGGAACTGGATGGTATAGTGATTTATCCTACTGACACTGTATATGCTATAGGTTGCAGTATAAAATCTTCAAAATCGATAGAAAAAATTGCACGACTGAAAGGGCTTGATCCCAGGAACCCTGAACTTTCTATTATTTTTCATGATATGAGCCAGCTTTCAGAGTATACTGTAATACATGACAATAACATTTTCAAGCTTCTGAAACGCAATCTTCCAGGTCCTTTCACATTTATTGTACAGGCAAATAACCAGATACCAAAGCTTTTCAGAAACAAGAAGAAAACAGTAGGAATACGAATACCCGATAACAATATTGTTCTGGAACTTGTGAAAGAGCTAGATACTCCGATCGTCACAACTTCAATTCATGACCCGGATGCAGTAATTGAGTATACTACTGACCCTGAACTTATTTACGAAAAATTCCGTGATTTTGCAGATGTGGTCATTGATGGCGGATTCGGTAAAAATGAAGCTTCAACTATTGTTGATTGTACAGGGGAGGAAATAACAATTGTTCGCCAGGGGCTGGGAGAACTTGAGTATTGAACTAACCTTTGTAAAAACTTTTTGAGAAAAGGATCAGTATGGAAATCATCTCAAGCCTTCCAAGTAACATAAGTAAGGAGAAGAACCATTTTCCGAAAACCGGAACTGCAGAATAATCAGAGAATGGTCCAAGCTTACCCAGACCAGGGCCGATGTTTCCCAGCATTGCAGCAGATGTACTGAAAGAGGTTACAATATCATAACCCATAAAGGAAATTATCAGGGTGCTCACAATTATTATCAGGAAATATAGAGTCACAAAAACGAGCACATTATATACAATACTTTGTGGAATCGTTTTATGATCAAGCCTTACAGGAATAAATGCATTGGGGTGTAACAGCCTTCTGAGCTCGAGCCGGTTATTCTTTGTCATTATCATGAGCCTGACCATCTTTATGCCTCCGCTGGTTGAGCCTGCTGTCCCTCCGGTGAACATAAGTATAAACAGGACCAGAACAAGGAAATTACTCCAGAGGCTGAAATTGTCAGTATAAAATCCCGTTGTAGTTATAATTGATATAACATGAAAAGTCCCGTTAAGAATTGAATTTTTTACATCACCAGTATGCTTGAACAGCACAGCCGACGCCAACCCGCTAAATACCAGACAGAGTATTACATAATATAAAAATTCATTATTGCTGGATATCTTGCTGATGTTGCGTTTAAGCGCAAAATAAATGATGGTCATATTAGTACCGGCAATGAACATGAAGAAAGTTACCACAACCTTAATATATGGTGAGGAAAGTGCTGCAAAACTGTTGTTGTGTGTAGTAAAGCCTCCTGTCGATAATGTAGTAAATGAATTGCAGACTGCATCAAAAACAGGCATGCCGCCTGCAATCAGCATAATTGCTTCTGCAAGGGTTAAAAGGAAATAAATAGTAATTAGTCTTTTACCTGCACTCTTAATCTTGGGATGAATCTTGTCTGACTGTTGCCCGGTAAACTCATTTGTTGAGATCTGGATGTTTATAGCTTTCATCACAGGCAAAACAGATAAAGATAAAAGTATGACACCAATACCTCCAACCCATTGGATCAGAGACCTCCAGAATAAAATTCCATTTGAGAGCTTTTCAATATCGGGTATTACAGTAGCTCCAGTTGTAGTGAAACCCGAAATGGATTCAAAAAATGCATCGGTAAAGCTTTTTATTGAACCGGAGAATAGAAAGGGCAGGGTTGCAAATAATGCAAATAGTACCCAGATCCCCGTAACAATCAGATAACCTTCCTTTTTGCCAAAGAGTTTGTCCTCGTTTCTAACCGGAGAAAATACAATTATACCTGTAATAATTGTGATCAGTCCGGAATATATAAATGCTTTTGTATCCGGTCCCTGATAGATATAGGAGATCAGGGCTGAAAGAAACATCAACAGCCCTTCGATTATCAGCAAGAGACTAAAGACTCTGGCAATAATTTTGAAATTGATCATAAATGATCAGGTGAAGAATTTTGTAATTTTCTCGTAGGCTCCTGGCAGGGTGAATACAACAACTTTGTCGTTTGCTTTTATAATTGTGTCACCGGTAGCAATAAACGGTATTCCGTCCCTGGTACCACCGCCAATCAATGCATCTTCAGGAAATTCCATGCTGCGGAGAGTTCCCCTGGTGATCCTTGCATTGGCAGGAACAGTAAATTCAATGATCTCTGCATCAGCGCCTGTCAGATATTTTACCTGGGTAACATTTGGGTTAGATGTATGCCTGAAGATTCTGCTTGCTGCAGAGATCTTCTTGTTTATAATTGTATCAATACCTGAATTTTCAGCCAGGTTTATATATTCCATATTCTCTACTTCCGCAATGGTGCGTTTGACTCCCATTTTCTTTGCCAGCAGGCATGACAGAATATTGGTTTCAGAATTCCCTGTAACTGCAACAAAAGCATCCATATGCGCCAGACCCTCCTGGTTAAGCAAATCGACATTACGGCAGTCACCGTTGATAATAAGTGTATGTTCCAGTATATCTGCAAGCTCCTCACATCTTTCGAGATTGGAATCGATCAGTTTGACTTCGCACGACTTCTGCATATAGAGGGCAACATGTTTGCCAATCCTGCTTCCTCCAAGTATCATTATGCTTTTGGCTTCAAAGTTCTCTTTACCCGAAGTCTTCATCATTTCATCAATTCCTTCCCTTGTTGAGATAACATATACAAGATCACCAAGAATGAATTTTTCCTGACCCCTGGGAATAATTGTTTTATCATTCCTTTTTATCGCAACTGCCCTGTATTTATCTGTCTTAAATGAAATAGATATCTCCTTCAGCGTTTTATTTATGATTGGGGCTTTTTCATCGAGCTTCTGCACATACATCGCCAGTGTTCCACCCGAAAATTCCATAAATTCTGTTGTACCTGTCTCATGTAGTAATCCAAGCACTTCCCTGGCGGCAATAAGTTCAGGATATATCAGGGAGTCAATTCCAAGAGTTTTGAAGTACTCATCGGAGGCATGCTCCATATATTCAAGGTTATCAATTCTGGCAATTGTTTTAACTGCACCGAATTTTTTTGCAAGGACAGCGGAAACAATATTGGTATCCTCCGAATGTGTCACTGCAATAAAAAGGTCTGTCTTTTTTTTAAGAATTGACTGCAGCAGGCTCATCGAAGTTGCAGATCCATGATATGTAAGCACATCAAGGGTGGAATCAATAGGTTTAAGTCTGTTTTCTTCGGGATCAATAAGAAGAATGTCATGATTTTCGTTGGAAAGCATCTTGGCAAGGTGTGTCCCAACCTCTCCAGCTCCTGCAATAATAATTCTCATAGAATTTTATAAAAAAACTCTGCAAAATAATACATAAATAGTGTAATACTCAAGCGTTTTCGCACAATTATTTTTTACTCAATCCAGTTTAGAAATATACGCGCCTGATTTCCTCACGTAAAGGGGAATTCCACCTTCCTTCAATCCCGGATATTTAAGGGTGAAGTAGGAACCCACGTCGGGTGAAATAATCGTTTTTTCGGGATATTTGCTCCATTGCATGCCTGTTTCAATATATGGATGTCTGCCGGTAAGGATAAGAATATTACAGTTTGTTGCATTTATCCATCTGCATTTCAGAGAATCAGTTATCAGTACCCTTTTATTTCGGGATTCCAGTAAAACGGGGCCGGTTTTTATAACAGTATGGATCATTTTTATCCCCATGGTTGCTGCGTGTCTTAAAACCTCCTTTGGGAGAGAATCCACCCTGGTATACAGATAAAGATCATTTCCGTTCTGTACAGCCGTTGTGGGCAATGAGGCTGTATTATATACAATGATTTTATTTTCTGACAGGTTTCCGGCCTTCTTAATGGTGATTGAAATAGCAAACAGGACAAAAAATGAAAGAGGGTATAGAACACTAATAATTTGTTTATTAAGAATATAGTGTACCATTAATGAAACAGCAATTGTAAGGAGGAAACATTCAATTGGTTTAATCCCGATCCCGTCTATTGTTGCCAATGGCAGTGAGGCTGCTGTTCTTGTAAGATATTCTGTCAGCCATGTCAGCCTGTCAAGAAGGGATGCAAGGAAAGCTGAAACTGTGACGAAATGATAAGTTACGGGGATCAGACATCCTGTAATTATTATCAGGTTTGAGACTGGAACAATTATAAGGTTTGTAAGGATAAAATACACCGGGAACCTGTTGAACAACATTATTGTCAATGGCAGCGTTCCTGCCTGTGCGACAAGTGTGACAGCAACCGATTGCCAGATTTTGTCAGGTAGCCAGTACCTGAAACTCAACTTTTTATACAGGTCATTATAAAAAGCCACAATATAAATAACAGCAGAATAGGAGAGAAGGAATCCCGCATCAGCAATTACTGATGGTTGCATAACCAACAGGATGAAAGCTGATGCTAATACTGAATTTAAGCCGTTCACTTTCCTCGTCATCAGATTTCCGGCCTGCAAAAATGTAAACATAATTGTTGCCCTGAGAACAGAGGGACTTAATCCGGTCAGGAAGGCAAATGCCCAAATAATTATGAGTGTAATAAGGATCCGGAGCGGATTGAATTTTCTTTTCATAAAGAACAGGAGATTCATTATGAACAGGCTTAATATCACAACATGCAGTCCGGAGACAGCCATAATATGCATTATGCCGGCATTACTGAAAATTTGCTTTGTGTCCTGATCCAGCATGTTTTTTTGTCCGAGTGTTATTGCTGAAGCAAGAGCGAGCCTTTCTCCCTGTATCCCGCGATCCTCAAACATTCTGATAATCCTTTCTCTTAATATCAAAGCCTGAAATTTAATCTTCCTGCTTTCAGAGTGACGATATAGCCTGATGTCTGCCAGGTCAGTAAATGCATAATACCTGATGCCGTTTGCCAGCATATATGATTTATAATCAAACTCACA
>JAHEYW010000303.1 GCA_023251395.1 Bacteroidales bacterium | reverse complement strand
ACAAAAAATTGTTGAGGACACCGTCAGGGGTTTAAATATTATTGGTGAACACGGAAATGGACTTGTTAAATTCGTGGATTCTTACCGGAGCCTTGTCCGACTCCCCAATCCTGAATTCAAAGAGATCAAACTCGATGAATTTTTTGAAAGAATAGTGATCTTTGCCAGTAGTGATCTGAATGCAGTTAACAAAGAAAATGATCAGAAACCAGTAATTGCAACTTCTGTTAACCCGCCAAATCTGACCATTCTGGCAGATGATAAGCTCCTTGCAAGAGTGATGATAAACCTGATTAAAAACTCTGCCGAGTCATTCGTTGAGAACAAAGGAAATAATCTGATAGAAATATCAGGATCTATAAATGTTGATGGAAAAGTTGTCATTACAGTTAAGGATAATGGAAAAGGAATGGATCAGGAGGTAATGGAAAAGATCTTCATCCCATTTTTTACGACTAAGGAATCCGGATCAGGCATCGGACTGAGTTTGTCCCGGCAGATCATGAGATTACACAACGGTACAATAACATCTGTTTCCGCTCTGGGTGAAAGAACCACATTTACTCTTGTTTTCTGAAATAGATCTCCTGAAAGCTCGAATGTGACAAGGTCGGGGTGTAGAAAAAGTCCATAAATTCAATAAATTTGCTTACAGTAAGTTACTTGATGACAAATAATTGAATCTTATAAATCTTATCACAATGAAAAAAAGAGACTTTCTTAAAACAGGTTTGTTAGGGTTAGGGGCATTATTGATAACACGAAAAACAGATGCCCTTGAATATTATCCTACTGTCAAAAACAGTGAATGGGCAATATTATATGGTACATGGTGCGGCTCTTCCCGCGATGCCGGTGTCTGGATATCCGAAGGCATGGATGGTATAGCAGATGTTTTTGATGTCAGGGAGAATCCGGATCTCACGAAATATAAAAATATCGTAATCGGCGGATCAATACGCAGCGGTGTTACTTCAAAAGAATTACAGGATTATTTAACCAGTCATAAAGAGATGCTGGGCGGAAAGATAAGAGGATTATTTGCAGTTTGCGGAAATATGAAACGACCGATTACCCAGAATCTTTATCCCACGTATTTCGATAATCATCTTACAAAACTTTCAGGAGCCGGAAAAGTTCCATCAAGGGTATTTCTGGGACGCATTACCTGGGGATTGATGGAACCTGCTGTCAGGGATCAGATGAAATCAATGCCGGGTATGGATGAATACGATAATCTGAAGCGTAGCGAATGTATGGAGTTTGGCAAAGAGATAATGAAGTCTGTGAAGTAGCTAATTAATTAACTTGCAGAAACCACTATTATTTATGTCAATCTTTACAATTGTATTTGTGTTATGGGGTCTTTCAGAAGTATTTCTGAACAGATTTTTCCACTCCGGTAAAAGTGATAATAAGAACCAGGATAAAGGGACCATCATAATAATCTGGCTATCAATAGCAGTCTCCATTGCACTGGGGATTCTTTCAAAGCTTAATATCAAATTACCAATTGCTCATACTTCCCTGATACCATATCTTGGACTTACTGTTTTAATAATTGGAATGGTAATCAGAACCATCGCGATTATAACTCTTGGTAAATTCTTTACTGTTGATGTCACTTTACGTAAGGATCATAAGGTTATCAGGGAAGGATTGTACAGAATAATGAGGCATCCTTCATATTCAGGTTCTCTTCTCTCCTTTTTCGGATTTGGCATTTCGTTAAACAACTGGGCAAGCCTGCTCTGCATTATGGCTCCGGTAACAATAGCGATGCTATACCGGATTAAAATTGAAGAAAAGGTTCTTATTGAATATTTTGGATCTGAATACGAGGAATATAAGAAGACAACATACAGGTTGATCCCCTGGATTTACTGATAGACTTCCGGTTTACCCCTTGATGCGCAAGGGGTTATTCATATCGGGCTCTTTCAGAGCAAATTATTTTCTATCTGGTATTGTAAAAATGTAAATGATTATTTTTATGGGTTGATGAATGACCAGAGACTTACTCAAACAATTCTATTATGAAAATAGAAAAATGCACGATGGAGGATTTCAATGAGATAACCCGAGATATTTGTGATTTCTGGGGAAGCGACAGAACTCTGCATCTGCATCAGCCCTACCTGATCCATGAATTCGGTAATACAGCATATGTTATCAGGGAAAATGGAAAAGTAATCGCATATCTGTTCGGATTTTTTTCACAGACTGAAAACCTGGCATATATTCACCTTATCGGGGTAAGGGAACAATACCAGAAGCAAGGTCTCGGGAAAATGCTTTATGATAACTATATTGAATATGCAAAATCGCACGATATAAATAAGATAAAGGCTATTACCAAACCATTTAATACCAAATCAATTAATTTTCATAAAAATAAAATTGGAATGACTTTGCTTGGTAGTCCAAATGCTGATGGAATTAATGTGGTAAAAGATTATTCAGGGACTAATGAGGACAGGGTTGTTTTTGAAAAATATATATAATAATCGTCAGGATTATCTTAATTATGCAATTAAAGACCAGAATGTTTTAGTAAAATTGGGTAACATCTTAAAAACTTATGAAAACTGGAAAAAAAATTATCATTTTCATTTCTTTTCTTTTGATTATATCTTTCCCGAGCGGAAAAATATTTTCTCAGAAGCCTGCTTCTGCATGGAAGATTAATCATGATTATTTAACTATCGATGAGGCTATTACAGCGAACAAATTTCCTGAAGCTGTACTGCCCTATTCTGAAAAAGCTGGTTCGACAGATTTACTGCCACGATCTTTCTCTCCGCCATATATGTCAGTCAAACCCATTAAGCTATTCGATAATCTCTATTTCGTCGGAACAAATACTGTTGGTTCTTTTATTATTGATACTGGTGAAGGACTGGTTATGATTGATACAGGCATTGGTGATACTGATATCTCAATGATGGTTGAGGACATGAAAAAGCTGGGACTTGACCCATCAC
>JAHEYW010000302.1 GCA_023251395.1 Bacteroidales bacterium | reverse complement strand
CAGATAAGGGAGAAAGTAGTCGGGTTCGGGTCGCACATCCAGATCATGAATTTCGATTCGAACATCTCGCTTGAAACAACACCCATAAGCGATACTGAATCGTTTGTTTCCAAAATAAAACAGATGCCGGGCATAAGGCATATCGAAGTTTTTGCCACAAAAGCCGGGATAATAAAGACAGACAAAGATATTCAGGGTGTAGTACTTAAAGGCATCGGCAGTGATTTCGACTGGAGCTTTTTCAGCAGTAATATGTACGACGGATCTGTTTTCACGGTTTCTGATACCGGAAGAACCGACAAGGTAATTATCTCCAAAAAGATCTCCGACATGCTCAGACTGAAGACAGGAGATACATTTGCAATGCATTTCATTCAGGATCCGCCCCGTATGAGGAAATTCACTATCAGTGGTATCTATGAAACCAGCCTCGAAGAGTTTGATAAAATGTACATATTCTGTGATATTACACATATACGGAGACTTAACGGATGGAGGGATGATCAGGTGAGCGGATTCGAAGTCTTTGTTACTGATTTTGACAGGCTCGATCTGATGACTTCTGCAGTACGCGATGCGATTGGTTATAGAATTACGGAGGAAGATACAAAGTTCAAAGTAACCAATATCAGGACAAAATATCCACAGATCTTTGACTGGCTGAACTTCCAGGATGTTAATGTTATAATTATAATTATTCTTATGCTTATTGTTGCCGGATTTAACATGATCTCAGGGCTGCTGATCCTTATCCTGGAGAAGACCAATATGATAGGGGTGCTTAAAGCACTTGGTTCCGATGATACAACAATCCGCAGGGTATTTCTTTACCAGGCAGCATACCTTATCGGTAAGGGATTACTATGGGGAAACTTTTTTGGCATAGGGCTTGCGTATATTCAGCTTAAAACCGGGATTATAACGCTGGATCCCTCTTCGTATTATATTAAAACTGTGCCGGTTAATCTTGAATTTATCCATATCCTGTTACTTAATACCGGAACTATGGCAGCAATCGTAATTATGCTTCTCGTTCCATCTCAGCTGATAAGCAGAATTACTCCCGTAAAAGCAATAAGGTACGATTAGAAACTTAAGCAGAATACAGTTTCTTTATCCGGAACTGATCTCACCTTCAGGTTTCCTCCATGTACTTTCATTATCTGTCTGGATATGCTCAAACCAATACCTGATCCCTTTGGTTTAGTGGTAAAAAAAGGAACAAATATTTCATCCAGATTTGCTTCTGAAATTCCTGGTCCGTTATCTGTGACACACAATTCAGGCCTTTCATTATTATCTACCCCGTTACCTATCATTATCTTTCCGTCAGGATTGTTTTGATTTGCCTCAAGAGCATTCTTCAATAAGTTCAACATGACCTGAGATATCAGGTTCTGATCTGCGAAAATCTCAACATCAGGATCTGTAAGTGAAACAGATATGTCAATCTTTTCGCTGTTCTCAAGTGAATGATACAGAATCTGCACACGACTAAACAGGTCCGTCACTTTGAAAAACTTCATATCCGGTTCGGGGACACGGGTCAGTTTCCTGTAGGATTCCACAAATGACATCAGGCCTCTTCCCTGATCCTTAATAACATTCAGCCCCTGGAGGGTAGTGGAAATAGATTTTGAAGTTACCTGTCCGGGTAAAACTGGCAGTCCATTTATGCTGAATATATTTGAAAGACTTTCCGACAGGGATGTAATGGGAGTTATTGAGTTCATTATTTCATGCATCAGTACCCTTATCAGCTTCATCCACGACTCAAGCTCTTTTTCATCAAGTTCATTCTTAATATCCTGAATTGAAAGAATTACAAGTTCATGATTATTTTTCCCGAACAGGGTAGCCTTCAGTGATAATTGAATCTCTCCCTGTTTGGTGTTCAAAGCCACCAGTCGTCTTTCGGAAGGTTTGATGCTGATTATTGCCTGAAAAAGCTTTTTGTCAATGCGTTCAATCTGTTGTAAATGAGTAAGGATGTCAGCCGTAAGCAATCTTTTTGCCGATGAATTTGCATGAAGTATGAAACCCTTATCATTATAAGTAATAATTCCTGTTGCCAGATGTTCAAGTAATGTCTGGAAATACTGCTCCTGTTGCCTGTTCTCGATCTTCAATTTTTGAATCTGATTATTCACCCTGTTCATACTTTCATATAATTCCCTGAAGGTCCGCTGTTTCATATCAACAGGAAAAGCCAGATTTGAATCATCATTTCTTACAGAATCGAAAAAGAATCTGATCTTTCTGTTGGTTGTGTTCAGAAAAGATATAAGATTGATAGTAATAATCAGGATTGCTGCTGTGAAGAGAAATGAAATGCGGAATGACCGGTCGATAAAAATAAAATATCCCAGAAGCAGGGAAAGAACCACAATACTTAACACCCTGGCTATGATATTAATATATAGATGTTTACTTATCATTTATTTGTTTTTTTTGATTCTGTTGTAAAGTGTTTGCCTGGTCACTCCCAGCTGGTCTGCTGCTGCAGTGAAATTGCCTTTGTTTTTCTCCAGAGCTTCCTGAATCATAAGCTTTTCCATCTCTTCAAGAGTTGTAAAAGAGTTATTGCTATCAACTGTGATCACATTTTTCAAATACAGATCATCGGTTTTTAATACTCTTGTTTCGCTTAGAATCACTGCCTTTTCGATTGTGTGCTGAAGTTCCCTGATATTACCGGGCCATGGATACTTAAGTAGTTTTTCATGTGCCTGCTGATTTATCTTAATGTCAGGTTTATTGTATTTAAAGGCATATTTCTTAAGAAAGAATTCAGCAAGAATCAGGATGTCATTCCCCCGTTCCCTCAGGGGAGGCACTACTATCTGAATTGTATTTATCCTGTAGAGAAGATCTTCGCGGAATACACCTTCTTTGACCAGGTTTTCAAGGTTTTTGTTAGTTGCACAAATAAGCCTGAGGTCTGTTGAGACAGACTGGTTTGATCCTATGCGTGTAATCTGGTGGTTCTCAATTGCAGCCAGAAGTTTTGATTGCA
>JAHEYW010000102.1 GCA_023251395.1 Bacteroidales bacterium | reverse complement strand
TAAAACTAAGAGAAAATTCTCAAACTTTCAGCTTCATATTGAATGGAAAACACCCTCAGAAGTTACCGGAGCTAGTCAGGGCAGGGGCAACAGTGGTGTTTTTCTTCAGGAAATCTATGAGGTCCAGATACTGGATAGCTATAATAACAGAACCTACCGGGATGGCCAGGCAGGGAGTGTTTATAAGCAAAGTGCCCCGCTGGTGAACGTAAGCAGGGGGCCTGGTGAATGGCAGTCATACGATATAATTTATACTGCACCTACCTTCGGAAATGATACTATCTCCTTTCAGACTCCACCAAGGGTTACAGTACTGCATAATGGTGTTTTGGTTCAGAATAATTTCAGCATAAGGGGGCCAATGGAGTATATCGGAATACCCGAATATTTTGTTAAAAAACATGGGCCTGGATCGCTTATGCTCCAGGATCATGGAAATCCCGTTGCTTTCAGAAATATCTGGATCAGGGAGTTATAGCCTTTGGCTTAAGCCTGGCTGAGGATAAAGTAATAACTATTTCAGGTAGAAATAGTTCCCTTCAGGCCTATTTCTTCAGCAACTTCCCGCATTCCCATTATACAATCTGTGATCAGGTCATCAAGGTTGGTACCGAGCATTGAGGCTCCTTTTTCTATTACAGACCTGTCGACACCTGCAGCAAATTTCTTATCATTCCACTTCTTCCTTACAGATCGGGCTTCCATATCAAGTACGCTTTTAGAAGGTCTTACTAGTGCGCTTGTGGCAACCAGCCCGGTTAGTTCATCAATTGCATAAATCGTTTTTTCAAGATTTGAAATAGGCTCAACTTCAGATGCCAGACCCCAGCCATGACTCAATACAGCTCTGATATATTCTTCAGGCCAGTTGTTCTCCTTTAGTATTTTTTCGGTCATTTTGCAGTGCTGTTCCGGATACATTTCATAGTCAAGATCATGAATTAAACCTATTATACCCCATTTATCCTCATCTTCACCTGCTTTTCCAGCCATATATCTCATAACTGCCTCAACTGACAGTGCATGTCTGAACAGGCTTTCTGTTTTATTATATTTTCTGAAAAGCTCTAAGGCCTGCTCTCTTGTAGGTACGTTGTTACTCATATTTTGAAGGGTTGTAAATGCCAATCTAAGGGCTTGTTATTGGATCTTGATTATTCTGGCTATTCTGAATATGGACTTGCCTGAAATCTTTAAGGTATAAAATCCGCTGGTCAGACGGTCAGGAGTGATGGTTATTGAATTAGGACCAGGAATAATGTAACGTTTTTCATTCCAGACAATATTTCCGGATTCACCGAATATACTGATATCCACTGTTTCAGAAACAGGAGACTCCAGTTCAGTCCTGAATGACTGTGTAAATGGATTTGGGATTATTTTCAGGAGATTGACAGGATTTGCAACATGGTCGAAGATACCTGTATTAACTACCAGAAGTCTTGCAGTATCATTGTACAAATAATTATCGCTGTTGTTTAAGCCGTAAACAGTGATGAGATAAGTACCGTTACCGATCAGGTTGGCCGCCTGGCTGAAAGCTATTACTGTAGTATCAGAAGGATTGATCTTTTTTGAGAAGTTCTGAACCACGGGACCATTTGAATTAACCTGGTATGCAAGGTTAAAGCTTTTGACAGTATCAGTTCCAAGGTTAATCACTTCGGCAGTAATTATTTCCTGTGTTAAGCTTTTTCCTGGCTGAGGAGTAACTATTTTGCCGGTTTTGAGATCTGTTTTGCTAAAAGCCGTCGACGGAAATCTGATAAAATCCAGCCAGGCGCAGTCAGATCCTCCAATTAATCCCACATCTTTTACATAATCCCATTCCAGAAGATTAAATCCCGCTTTTAAGGCAAATTTATAATCGGTCCAGCCCATCTCGCCAGATATCTTAAACATTTCTTTTCCATTTATCCTGAAATAGAGATAGTCATAATTGTACTCTGAGGAAACTTTTGCAGCGAATTTCACCGAGTCTGCAACCGGAATATTAACCTTTATCTTAAGAAGTGATTCTGCGTTGTTTGGAATGGCACCTGAACGAGCAGCGTATAGTCCATCATAAACTTGTGTACCCGTTGTGATCCATGGGTAAGAACCTGAATTAATCCATGGGAATACATTCATTTTCTGGTATTCGAAACTTTCCCTTGTCTTCCCGATTGGTATAGAGAATGGTTTAATTTTTATATATGGATTACAGTTAAGGACAGAGGTGAGATCAAAGGTTCCACCGTTTGGTGAAGATGAGGAAAGTTGAACAGAAACAGGTACCTGTGTTATTGCACCATAGTTTATATTACCTGTATTTACTGTAGGATTTTGTATTGTAACAATTGACGGCTGGTTGATCAAAACAAGTGTACCTGAAACGTTGCTGCTGCCTGAGTTCTTTATTTTAATGATCAGTTTAAACTTTTCCCCTGGTTCTGCAATGTTATTCCCGTTACCTGTTCCTGAATCATCTATAATACAATTTACAATTTCCAGTATTGGTGCATGGATACATACATCAACTTTATAGTTTTTCACAACCTTTTCATCACTGAGCTTAAGATTAAGGGTCACAGTTGATTTATCATTGACCAGGCCGGCAACCTTGATTCCAAAGCAAACAGGAAGAGTAACCACAGATTTTGCATTCAATGAACCAATAAAGACAGAATCGTTTGTAAGTGTTAGATAATTTGATGGAGATGAGAGCTTTGCACTCAATCCGGAAAGGTCCGATTTTCCAAGATTGTTAATTACCAGTTTGAGGTATATCTGTTCTCCAAAGTCAGCAAGACCGTTATTATTTGCATTTTCATCATTTATGGTCGCTGAAGTAAGATTCAGGAATTCTCTCTTAACATCATTTATCTTTATGGTCTTTATTAGTGGGATTTTATTCTGGCCCGTAATTACAATCATGCAAGAATCATTTGAACGTGATGGAAAATCCAGAACGACAGTGCCTGATGGACTTGCGAAGGAGGCATCCCACAATGTGTCAAAATGAGAGATTGCGATATATGAAAAAGGTGGAATTGAAAGAGAGATTGAAGTGATTCCGTTTGGTAAAGTGTCTGGCAATGCAACCTTGAAAGAATCAGGAACGCCGATATATGGAATGGCACTCGGATCACCTAAAAGTGTATATGTTTCCCAGTAATATTTCTTTTTAGTTGTTGTACTCTGACTTACAGCAAGGTTACCTGCATAGTTTATCTGACCCATAGTATAGTACCAGTCAGATGGCAATTCACTATGAGTATGGAATAGTCTGTCGAGAGCTCCAAGGCCTGTTTCTGTATATTTTGGATCAAGGCTGACTGTTCCGACTCCGATAGCCCAAAAATAATCCTCATCCCAGAATGAATCTTCTGTACATCCAATATAACCTATAGCTCCCTTTTCGGCAGTATTGATCAAGGTGTTACAAAACGAACCGGGTACATCGTAAGAAGCAGTCTGACACGCATTTGATATAATAAATGGATACATATTCTTATTCTGGAGATTTGGAATATCAGTTGATCTGATTGCCGGAGAAAGCCAGCCATATTCGTCTCCGTGTCCGGTGTAATTGATAAATCCAAGTCCTTTCTTTATGAGTTTCTTTATTGAATCTGTATTTGAAGATGCCTGAGGATAAAAGAAATCATATCCAGTGATTTTATTGGTGCTGTTGAGGTAATTTGTAACTTCATATTTGACCTGCCCGTTCATATATGTAGAATAGGATCCATCATTACCAGCCGTTACAAGAGCACGCTTATAGTAATTATTCGTATCTGCGAATTGAAATTTTTCATAGTTGATAATCTTTCCAACAGTTGCTTTTAACTCATTTGTATCAGCAACAGGAAGTCTCCCGACATACATATCCGGCACAAAATCCCCATTTCCATCCATCTCCCCATAATACATGTCTGAAAGATTGGTTGTTCCATTCCCAACCGAATTAGGTATTTTGTTTATATCCCCGATAATAAGTACATATTCAGGGGCAGGGTTTGATAATGTTGAAGCATTATAGATCTTGTTGATTGAGTCTTTCAATTGGGAGAAGGTAGATAACCCTGTGCCTTTATAAATAGTGGTCAGCTTATAACCTTGTTGGGTTTTCCATTTCAAAAAAGGAATGAGATTCTTTTTATATGCAGGATCAGTCAAAATTATCATTCTTACCGGTTTATCTGAATATCCTGGTACAACTTCTGAAGGGTTATAGTTGAGCATACCCTTATCAATTGACTGGTTGAACAGAATTGAAGCATTTTTTAGTAATGATACTGTTGTTCCAGTCGAACTGAAATCAACTTCAATTTTCATTGAAGTTATTACTGAAAGCTCATTTAATACCGGGTTGTAATTAACCGGGTAAACCATAAGTGTTGCAAGCTGCCTGCCTCTTGTCTTACCAAGGTTCTCAATCTCAACAGTATCAGATTGAATGTAACTGTTTGAAGAGTAGGCTTTCTTGTCAATTACAAAAATTTCCCTTTGGTCCTGCTGACTTTTAGAAGTACCAGGTTGTTTCGGGAAAAGAAATCCTTTGAACCCCTGGGCGGAAGGTCTGATAATCTCCGATTTTACCTCCGTGACACGAATAGTAACTGTACTTTCATCCGGAATAGAAATTAGTCTGCTAAGAACGGGTAATTCAGGTTTTCCCTCTTCATTTGATGGATTATGTCCGGGAACAAAGATCCTGTAGAACTCACCACCAGATGATAATACACTCTCAATAGTGAGCTCAGTCAAAGAATAATTAAGAATTATTGATTGATTCTCGCCGAAAATAATTCCCTCATTCAAATTTCCAGGGAACCGGTATTTGTACAGCTTTCCTTCCTGGCCGCTTGCGGAAGATGCAACTAGGAGGAAAAGAAAGGTAAAAACAAGTTGCCTTAATTTCCCGAAATGCATCATTGTTAAATATTTAACGGCATTACCTAAATTCCGGTAGCAAGTTATTAAAAAAAGCAATTGATCAGGAAAGTGGTTCAATATTTTTGATGTATTTAATAAGATTAGTACATTTATGGTAATATTTCTTTGGTGAATAAACATGGAAAAACTAGAAAAGTTTACTCTTATTATTATTCTGAGCACACTTGCAGTTGGCCTGAAGGCTCAGATCAACAGGGATGGAGTTCCTATGATAAAGAATTATTCTGCGGAACTGACATTGGGATCTGAACAAGCCTGGTGTATTACGAAAGACATTTTCGGAAATATATATTTTGGGAACCAGGAAAAAGGGGTATCCAGGTTTGATGGAACTAAATGGACCAATATATCTATTGGTAATAATTCCAGAATATATTCACTGGCATCTGATGATAAAGGAATTGTGTATGTTGGTTCAGCCTATGAATTTGGTTATCTGCAACCAGATCTGCGTGGTAATATTGAATATATCTCACTTTCAAAGAGATTAGACTCTATACCAGACGTGAGGAACATATATTCGATAGTATATCTGAACGGGTTTGCTTATTATCTGGGTCCGAGAGGTCTTTTTGTTTATGATACAAAGAAAGATGAGCTTACCAGGGTTAGATTTACGACTCCAAAATTTACAAACGCATTGCGTCTTATTTCAGTAAATGGCAGACTTATATTATCCGACAATAATGAAGGGATATTTGAATATAAGGAAGGCAAATTCACTATTCTTCCAAATGGAGCTTTTTTTAAGCATAAATTTTGTATGGTCATTCTTCCTTTTGACAAGAGTAAATTGCTGATGGGGACTTATAATACAGGACTTTTTCTATATGATTTTGAAACAGGGAGGGTAATTGAGAATTTTATTGACAGCAAAATAAATGAAAAACTGAAGGAGGCTCTTATTACCACAGGTACAAACCTTGGAAAGGATCTTTTTGCTATTGGAACAGGCAATAATGAGGGCTTATTGATAATTAACAGGGAAGGAAACATTATTCAGCAGATAACGAAAGATAATTCTGAACTTGAAGATAATACGATGTACGCTCTTTATTCTGATGATAAAGACAATTCAGAATTATGGATCTCGACACTTGGCGTAATAAGCAAGGCATATCCATTTGTAAAGAAATATTCAGCCAAACAGGGATTTGGGTCTGCAGTAAATGAAATCTGTAAACTGAAAGGAGAGTTTTATTTTTCATCTGATGATGGTGTTTACAAGAGCTATACTGATAATTCAAATACTTTGAGATTCAAAAAGCTTGATGGTATTAATGATCAGGTCTTTCCCCTTCAGGTTGTAAAAAGCAAATCCGATGAATTTCTTCTTGCTGGCGCCCCATTCGGTGTATTTATGAGTAATGGGCATGAAAGATTAACCAGTGTCTTTGATTTCCTTGAGAGAAAGTATCCGGCAAATATCAAGAAGATTCTTCAGTCAGAAGAGGATCCGCGTATCTTCTATTTTGGACTCGAGTCTGGTGGTGTCCATATCTTTAAATTTGAGAATGGGAAATGGCAGTATATTAACAGGATTAAGAACATAACCGGGATAGTCTCTGGCATTTTTGAAAAGAAAGGCGGGGGACTTTGGATGATTTCAGACGATCCATCGGGAGTTTATGAGTATACAGTTCAGGGGAAGGATTCCATCCTTAAAAAATTTACTGTTTCAGACGGAGTACCTGATATTGATATGAATGGAATGTCGTATATAAATGGTGATCTTTATATTTCAACAGGAACAGGTATTATCCGGTATGACAAAACATCAAAGAAATTCGTTCCTGACAACAGGCTTACCAATAGCTTTTCTGAAGGAAAGTATTCAATAAATCTCTTTCCTGATAATGAAGGCGACCTTTGGTTCAGTGGTACGGATGGGAAAAATGTCGAAGTGATGTTCAGGAAAACACCCGGTGGACTTAAAGAGTACCATGGGATCCTTAATCTGATGCCAAATGCACAGTCGTGGAATACAAAAGAATTCGATAGTAAATTATATTTCCTAAAGGCAAAAATAGTCTATATAATTGATAAAAAGGATCTTACAGTAGATTCATCAAAAGTTAACACCTGCTTTTCAAATATCAAAATAGGGAAAGACTCCTCTCTGCTTAGTGGCTCGTTCTTTAAAAGTATTGACAAAACAAGAAGAATCCCCGTTCTGTCAACTGCTGAGACAACAATTCCTCAATTCAGTTATGATATGAATAAGATATCATTTGAATGGACAACACCGTATTTTATTGAGGAACTATCGACTGAATACAGCTATAAACTTGAAGGGCTGGAAGAAAACTGGTCAAAATGGGAAGGTTTTTCATATGGCAAGTATTTCAGGAAGGAATATAATAATCTTCCGTATGGTACCTATGCTTTCAGGGTCAAGACACGGACTGCAACGGGATTAGAGGCAAATGAGCTTTGTTACAGGTTTACGATATTAAAACCATGGTATGCCACGATTGTTGCCTTTATTGGGTTTGCGCTCCTTGTGGTAGCTATTGTTTTTGGGATAATCAAAGCCTATACACGCAAACTTAAAAATGAAAATATCAGGCTTGAAGGCATTGTGGCAGAAAGAACAGCAGTAGTAGTAAAACAAAAAGAGGAACTGGAATCCAGCATCCATTATGCCAAGAGAATACAAATGGCACTGCTTCCTTCCGAAACAATCCTTGCCGAGAATTTTGCGAATTATTTCATCCTGTTCAGACCAAGGGATATTGTGAGTGGTGATTTCTACTGGATGATCAAGAAAAATAACAGATTATATGTTGTTGCGGCTGATTGTACCGGTCATGGTGTGCCGGGTGCCTTCATGAGCCTTCTTGGAATGTCATTTCTTGACGAGATCATTGATAAGGATACTTCCCCCCGGGCCGATGAAGTGCTTACAGAACTACGTCACCATGTCACCGAATCGTTAAAGCAGGTTGGGGGAGAAAATGAAAATAAAGACGGAATGGACATGGCCCTGCTTGTTGTCGACTATAATACATCAAAAATGGAGTTCTCAGGGGCTTATAACCCATGTTTCAAGGTAAGAAGACTGACAGCTGCAGAGAAAAATCAATTTAAAGAGGATGATAAGGAGACCCAGGATGGTCTTTTGTCAAATGGGAAGTATGCTCTTGAAACCATTTTAGCCAGTAAGATGCCTATCGGTATATCGCCAAGAATTAATGAAAAATTCATATTCTATGAGTGGGATATGGAACCAGGATTCTCATATTATATGTTTTCGGATGGTTATATTGATCAGTTTGGCGGACCTGAAGGAAGGAAGTTCATGAAGAAAAATTTCAAGAGGTTAATCCTTGATATTCAGGATCAGCCAATGAGTGTTCAGAAAGAAATGCTGGAACAGAATCTTTTGGCCTGGATAGGTTCGGGCCACCAGATAGATGATATACTCGTCCTTGGTTTCAGAACTTAGTGTTCAGTCGGGTTTTGCATTCTTATCTTTCTCATTTCTGCTAAGGGAATAGGTGAATCCTTTTTCCGAAATATTCATTTCCAGAACTTTACAGATAAGGAGATTTACTATTATTTTTTCAGCTCTATAGTAGGGGATACGTGCAAGTTTTCTGAATCCGGAGAACGTTATCGTCTCATTTTTTCTCAGATTCTCCATAAGCTCATTTTCTGGTTTGGCAAACCTTATCAGTACACCCTTTTTGCTTTCACTTCTACGCCACAGGCTGAGAATAATATTATTTGCTGCCAGATTCTGGTCGCCATGTCTGAAATAGGCAACCCACTTTCCATCTTCTCCTTTTGAGAGATATGGTCTCTTATCACCTTTAACCACATCAACCTCAAGGACAGTTTTCCCTTCGGCAATATGTTGCCGGATTTTGATCGGAATTTCCGGCTTGCAGAAGAGACCCGACGCAGTTTCTATCATATAATATTCTTCATCTGATCTGACTCCTGCGACTGAACCATTATCTCTAACCCCGATAAGAAGTTTTCCTCCTTCTGTATTGGCAAAAGCCGATAAAGTTCTGGCTATCTTCCTGCTGTCAGAAATGCAGTACTTGAAATCAAGATTCAACCCCTCACCACCTGATATTAGGTTTTTCAGATATTTCTCCATAAGCTTTGTTATCAATCTGAATCCTCATATGACATTGATTGTGAATTGTATTAAGCCTCTAATCTAATTGCCATTTCCGACGCTATTTCAGTATGAATCAAATAAGACCCGATGTTTAAAACTAAACAGCATCTATCGAAAATAATATAAAAAAACGTATATTTCGGTAATAATGAAAATTAATAAACATTGTAATCTATCCCTTATATGAAAAAAGTTTATCTAATTCTAACTTTTGTGATGATGGCAAATCATATGTTTTCCCAGGACATGCCGGCTGCTGATAAATTTAGCACCTCTGCAGGTTCACTGGAGATTAGATTTATCGGGCATGGATCACTTATGTTTTCTGTTAATAATATGACGATCTATGTTGATCCGGTGCGTTCTTCCGGATCATATCAGGGTTTGCCAAAGGCAGACCTCATCCTGATTACTCATGAGCATGGGGATCATCTTGATGCTGATCTTATAAAAACACTTCAGAAAGACGGGACAACTATTTTCAGTAGTGCAAAAGCAGCAGAATCGTTAAAAACTGCAAAGGTGATGCACCCCGGTGACGAAAATACTGTGAATGGAATAGGAGTAAAAGCTGTCTTTGCCTATAATATAAAAAATGAGAGGGCTCCAGGGCAGCCATTTCATCCAAAGGGTGTTGGTAATGGATATATACTGACAATAGGTGACAAAAAAATCTATGTTGCCGGGGATACTGAAAATATCCCTGAGATGGCAGAATTGAAAAACATCTATATAGCCTTTCTGCCAATGAACCTGCCATATACTATGACTCCCAATATGGTAGTAGAAGCTGCTATGACCATTAAACCTTCAATTTTATATCCATACCATTACGGCCAGACCAATACCGCAGAGCTTGTCAGCTTGTTGAAGAATTCAGGAATTGAGGTAAGGATCAGGGATCTTAAGTAAACTAACCAGGTTAATGACATTCTTTACGTTTCCGGGTATATAACCGGAATTGTTAAAGTTCCTGCTGATTTTATGATTCGATTAGTTTTTTTATAACAGCCCTGATGAAAAAAATAATATTCGCTTTGATCTTAATTCTGGAGGCAATGGGAATGACTGCCCAGGAAATTGCAATGCCAGACCTTCAGGGATACAAAAAAGCTACCAATTATCCTGTTTATACCCCTGATAATTTGTGGGATTTCATTGATGGAGCAGCTGATACATACCTCTCATATGGCTTTTCAAACCTTCATGTTGCCGAATACAAGAAGGGCAAGAATTTAATAAAGCTTGAAATATATACCCATAAAGATGAGGTTCAGACTTTTGGAATCTATTCAACAGAACGCTCTCCTTCATTTTCATTCATTAATGTTGGAGCCCAGGGGTATAAAACTGATGGTACTCTCAATTTCATTAAAGGGAAATATTATATTAAGATCAGAACTTACTCCAAATCTCAGAAGGTTTTGCAGATGGTTGAAACCCTAGCAAATAAAGTTTCCAATATGCTTACCGGATCAACAGAGTTGCCTGCAGTATTAAAGGAATTTCCGGATATGGGAAAAAAGCCTAATGAGGAGACATATATTAAACAAAGTGTTTTAGGTCATGAATTTTTATCTGGTGCATTCAAAGCAAAATATACAAGTGGCAACAGTGATTTTATAATTTTCATCTTCAAAAAGAATTCGACAGAGGAATCATTTAAAACCGTAGCATCTTACCTGAAATCTACAGGGATTGAAATGGAAGAACAGACTGAGGGGAAATACGTTTTTAAAGATGGCTATAATGGAGATATTTTTCTTTCCTGGAAGGAGGATACAATTGTAATCATATCAGGCCTCGCAAAGGATCAGACTTCTCTTGCGGGTTCATATATTTCTGAGATAATCAGGTAATTATTCCATTATGGATTTTCAAACCTGATTCAGGAGTACCACTTTCGTTCCCTTTTCTTAAGATTGGACAGGACTTCGGTTGCCGTATTTATGTCATCAATCACCTGGAAGTCGAACATACCGACACATATAAAATCTGCTCCGTTCTCGAAGGCAAACCGGAAGCCATCCTTAGGTGGGATTGCTCC
>JAHEYW010000101.1 GCA_023251395.1 Bacteroidales bacterium | reverse complement strand
CAGGAATGGACTTAAGGAGTATGAAGTTCTTCCTCCGGCAGAGGTTTGGGATAATATCAGACCTTCCTTGTCTGAAAGGGCAAAAACAAGGAACTTTCTGAGAATTGCAGCCATGGTTTCCATCCTGGTTTCTCTTGTAACTGCTGCAGTCTGGTTTACTCGTTCAATTTCCGGTGACATAGCCGGACCTGCACTTTCAATGAATCAGGAGATTATGCCTGAAGGATACTATGTAAGTCCTGTTCAAAGTCAAAGACCTGTTACTGTAATACCAACAGTACCTGCACAAAATGATAAGCCAGATGAAACTGCTATTGCTGAACCTATACTAAGGGATGTTATTAATCCTGCATCATTTTCTTCAGATGTGATAGCATCCGGGAGTGATGAAAACCTTCTGGTCAGTAATCTTAAACTGACTCCCGGTAATTCCATCCGGTATTCTGTACCGGTAAATACCTTTTCAGAGCCTCTGAAACCTGAAGTTAAATCACAGTCTTCAAACAACTGGACAATAGCAGCAATGGCTTCACCAGAGTATTATTCGAGTATTACTAGCGGGCAAATAGCCACTGACCTGGCAAAGACAGAAAAAGCTATTTTGTCATATTCAGGTGGTATGGGCATTTCATATAAGATAAACAAGAGGGTTAGCGTTCAGTCAGGAATAATTTATTCTTCAATAGGTCAGCAGGTTACCGGGATCAGTTCTTATGCAGGATTCAGCAAATATAATAGTGCTAAAGGTGCCGGAGCTTTCAGCGTTCAGACATCAAGTGGAACCATTGTTACAACTAACCAGAATGTTTTCCTGCGAGATGATATTTCGGGCAGAGTCGCTACCCAGTACACATCAAATGCCTTCGATCCGGTTAAGGCCAACCTTTCATATGTTAATAATTCTGTTACACAGGATTTCAACTACCTGGAAATACCGGTAATGCTCAGATATAAGGCAGTTGACAGGGTTATTGATGTTAATTTCATAGGTGGTCTTTCATATAATATGCTGGTTGGTAATTCAGTGTTCACCAATATTAACGGAGTCAAAATGCAGGTCGGAAAAACAGAAGGACTTAATACCTTTAATTTAAGCAGTGCACTTGGTCTCGGACTGGAATATAATCTCTCCGGAAAGATTTCCCTCAACCTTGAACCGACATTCAGATATTATCTCACTCCTTTCGGAAATATTCAGGGCGCCACTGTTCATCCGTATTCATTTGGTGTTCTGTCAGGATTATCATACAAATTCTGATAATTTTCCTTCTTGTTGCATTTTCTGTTTCATTCAACTATCAGGCTGAAACAATCGTTATTTCAAATCATCCGCTATCCATAAATATATACAGTGCTTTTTAATTCATGAGGGCCAAAATTCTTACCTTTGCATTTTATTTTGTAAAGCTTTAAAAATGTCCATTTCAAAACGTTCGATTATTTTAACAACTCTTGTTGTAAGTATCATATGTACAGTATTATTGTTTGTAGTTCAGGGATTTGACAGTGCTGGTTCAGGTCGTCACGACCTTGCCGGTTCAACTGCAAATAATTCATCCAGAGCATTTCCATTACCCGATAGTGTAAGCTTTGCCGGAGAAAGAATGCCTCTTGAAAATATTGATACACGTGAAAGCCTCGAAAGAGAAATAATTATAACTGCATACAGACATTCTTCCACAATAATGATAATCAAAAGGGCTCCAAGATATTTCCCTGTGATTGAGAAGATATTGAAAGAATTTAATATTCCCAATGATTTTAAATATCTGGCCGTAGCTGAAAGTGATCTGAGTAACCTTATATCGCCAGCCGGTGCAACAGGATTCTGGCAGATTATGGCAGAGACAGGAAAAGAGCAGGGAATGGAGATCAACACCGAAATAGATGAAAGATATAATATTGAGAAATCAACAAAATTTGCCTGCGAGTATTTCCTCAAATCATACGCTAAATACGGAAACTGGACTCTTGCTGCCGCCTCCTACAATGGAGGAAGAAACGGACTGGATGATCAGATCGAAATACAGCATGAAAAGAATTATTATGATCTTCTGCTGAATGAGGAGACCGCCAGGTATATATTCAGAGCTGTTGCCTATAAACTCATAATTGCAAATCCGGCAGCTTATGGATTCGATCTGACTGATAAAGAACTCTACCCGGTGATGAAATATAATGAAGTAAAGGTGGATTCAGCCGTTAAGGACTTTTCAATTTTTGCTAAGAAATTTGATACCAATTACAAGATCCTGAAAATGCTTAATCCATGGCTGAGGAAACCTTACATAACAAACAAATCAGGCAAATCTTATGTTATTAAGATACCAGCTGAAGGATTCAGAATGGTAGAATAAATCCTGCTGCAATAAGAATTACACTTTTGGGATTAAGATGAGTGATGAATTAACCGTACTTGGTGCAAGGGTCCATAACCTGAGGAATATTGATGTTACTATTCCACGGAACAAACTGGTTGTGATTACCGGATTAAGTGGCAGCGGTAAATCATCACTTGCCTTCGATACAATTTATGCAGAAGGGCAACGCCGGTATATGGAGACTTTGTCAGCATATGCCAGACAATTCCTCGGAGGCATGGAACGCCCGGATGTGGATAAGATAACAGGACTTAGTCCGGTTATTTCAATAGCACAGAAAACAACAAATAAAAACCCAAGATCTACTGTCGGGACAATAACTGAGATTTATGACTTCCTGAGACTCCTCTATGCCAGGGCAGGTGAAGCATATTCTTATGCATCAGGTGAGAAAATGGTCAAATACACTGACGAACAGATTGTAGACCTTGTCAAGTCCAAATTTGATAATAAAAAAGTACATTTTCTTGCTCCGGTTATTAAAGGCAGGAAAGGGCACTACAAGGAGCTTTTTGAGCAGCTCAGGCGGAAAGGTTTTCTCAGCGTAAGGATTAATGGCGAGATAAAGGAACTTGTCGCCGGAATGAAACTGGATCGTTATAAAACCCATTATATTGAGCTCGTAATTGATAAATTCAAAGTTGGAGAAGTAACTGATAAAAGACTTCATGATTCAGTTCTCGTTGCCCTTGATCAAGGGGACGGAGTAATGATGGTACTCGATAATGAGGTGAATGAGCCAAGGTATTTCAGCCGTCATCTCATGTGTCCGGTTACAGGTCTTTCATATAACGAACCTGCACCTCACACATTCTCTTTTAACTCACCTCAGGGGGCCTGTCCACATTGTAACGGTTTGGGGGAAATTTCAAGCATTGATCACAGCAAGATCATTCCTGACGGGGACCTGAGTATCAGAAAAGGTGGAATCGAACCTCTCGGAAAATATCGCAATACATGGATATTCTGGCAGATAGAAGCGATAGCTGAAAAGAACGGCTTTACATTGGACACACCTGTTAAGGAAATTCCTGAAGAGGCACTCAACAAAGTATTATATGGATCGGATGAAGTTCTCAAGCTATCTAACACTCCGCTCGGTATGACTTCTAATTACTTCCTGACATTTGAGGGGGTAGTGAATTTTGTCGGAAACCTGGAAGCAATAAATGGTAAAAAGAGTGTGGCCAGGTTGAAGGATCAGTATGTACAGTATAATACCTGTCCTGAATGTAACGGAACAAGACTTAAAAAGGAAGCCCTTTGGTTCAGGTTTGCTGGAAAAAATATTGGTGAGCTTTCTGCAATGGATATCCGCGACCTTTCAGAATTCTTTGAGGGTATTGAAGAAAAGCTTACAGGCAGACAAAAAAAGATCGCGGCCGAGATATTGAAGGAGCTCAGGGCAAGGCTGGGATTTATGATTGATGTAGGACTCGATTATTTGTCGCTTAACCGGGGAGCAAGAACTCTTTCCGGTGGTGAAAGTCAGCGAATCAGGCTTGCAACACAGATCGGCTCACGACTTGTAAATGTTCTATATATACTGGATGAACCGAGTATAGGTTTGCATCAGAGAGATAACAGGAGGCTTATCAATGCGTTAAAACAGCTTAGGGATGCTGGCAATTCAGTCATAGTGGTTGAGCACGACAGAGAAATGATACTTTCTGCTGACCATATTGTTGATATGGGCCCTGGCGCTGGCATTCATGGAGGAGAAATCGTAGGTGAAGGCAGTCCCAAAGATTTCATGGACTGCAAAACACTTACTGCGAGCTACCTTGGAAATTGCACCAGGTTCAATGTTCCTGAAAAGAGAAGAAAAGGGAATGGAGGGTTCATTTCTATCAAAGGAGCTTCCGGTCATAATCTTCGCAATATCAATGTTGATTTTCCGCTTGGATTATTCGTATGTGTCACAGGGGTTTCCGGAAGTGGAAAGTCATCACTTATTAATCAGACACTTCATCCAGCTCTCGCACGAAAGTACCACCGATCAGGTAAATCACCTCTTCCTTACCAGGAAATAACAGGAATGGAAAATTTGGATAAAGTTATTGAAGTTGACCAGTCACCTATTGGAAAAACACCCAGATCAAATCCTGCAACATATACCGGAGTTTTTACCGATATCCGGAAATTATATGAACAAACTACTGAAGCCAAAATCAGGGGGTTTTCTGCAGGAAGATTCTCTTTTAATGTACAGGGAGGCAGGTGCGAGGAATGTGAAGGAGCAGGTATGAAAACAATAGAGATGAATTTTCTGCCTGATGTTTATGTTCATTGTCCTGCCTGTAACGGGAAACGCTACAATCATGAAACTCTTGAGGTGAAGTATAAGGGTCAATCTATAAGTGATGTTCTGGAAATGACTGTTGATAATGCTGTTGAGTTTTTTTCCAACGTGCACTCAATTCACCATAAAATAAAAACACTGCAGGATGTCGGGCTTGGTTATATCCGGCTTGGTCAGCAATCAACTACTCTATCCGGTGGGGAGTCTCAACGTGTTAAACTGGCAACTGAACTTGCCAGGAAAGATACCGGAAAAACTCTGTACATACTCGATGAACCGACAACCGGACTCCATTTTGAGGATGTAAGAGTATTGCTGGGTGTTCTCGATAAGCTTGTGGAAAGAGGAAATACAGTTTTGGTTATAGAACATAATGTTGATGTTATCAAGATGGCGGATTATGTTATTGATCTTGGCTATGAAGGTGGGAAGGAGGGTGGCGAAGTAATCTGCACCGGGACACCGGAAGAGCTTGCCAGATTCCCGAAAAGCTATACTGGTATTTTTCTGAAGGAAGAACTTAAGGCGTGAGATTTTAATTATATTTGAGCTCCTCTAATTTTAATTTATTTGTTATGGAGAAACCTGCAGATCTTATTAAAGATGCATTTGAGCAGAAGACCTGGAATGAAATACACACTACCGATTCATGGAGAGTGTTCAAGATAATTTCTGAACTAGTTGAAGGATTTGAAAAACTTGCAAGGATTGGGCCCTGTGTTTCAATCTTCGGATCAGCCCGCACTCATTACAATGATAAATATTACAAGCTTTCAGAAGAGATCGCATACAGGCTTGTTCAGAATGGTTATGGAGTCATCACAGGTGGTGGACCAGGCATAATGGAAGCAGCGAATAAAGGTGCTGCGCGCGGTAATGGTAAATCAGTAGGCATAAATATAGACCTTCCGTTTGAGCAGAAGCCAAATCCATATATTGACGGTGATAAACTGATTACATTCGACCATTTCTTTGTCAGAAAAGTAATGTTTATGAAGTATTCGCAGGGATTTATAGTGCTTCCTGGCGGCTTTGGTACCTTCGATGAGCTTTTCGAAGCGATCACTTTAATACAGACAAGAAAGATCGGGAAATTTCCGATTATACTTGTTGGTACTAAATACTGGCAGGGGCTGCTTTCATGGATTGAAGAAACAATGCTGGAGGAAGAGCACAATATTTCGCCTCAGGATCTTGACATCTTTAAAGTGGTGGATACCGCTGAAGAAGCAGTTGATCAAATTGTAAACTTCTACTCTAGGTATTTGCTCAGTCCAAACTTCTGATAATAAGTTTTTTAAAGGATTCAGGGACTTTATTTATTCTTCCTTGTTCGATCCATTTCCCTGTCTGCGTCTTTTCGCTTGAGAGTTTCTCTTTTGTCGTACTCCTTCTTTCCTCTTGCCATTGCTATTTCAGCCTTTGCAAGGCCCCGATCATTTATAAATACTTTGATTACGATAATTGTCAGTCCTGTTTCCTTGATCTTCCGCTCAAGCTTTCTGAGTTCTTTTCCGGTAAGAAGCAGCTTCCTTTCCCTTAAAGGTTCATGATTATTTATGTTTCCCCACCAGTACTCTGAGATATGCATCCCTTTAATAAATAGTTCCCCTTTACTGAACTGACAATAAGAATCAGCAAGAGTTGCTTTGCCTTGTCTGATAGATTTTATTTCAGTCCCGGTAAGCATAATTCCTGCAACGAATTTCTCCAGGAATTCATAATCATGTGAAGCCTTTTTGTTTTTGATTACAATATTACTGGTGTCTTTTTTCATCAGTTATTCTTAAACAGAAATCAGATATCCGGAGGTTTGCTAATTAATCTCCGGATAAGATTATGATTATGCAAAAAATGAATAGAATATACTGTCTGTTACAGATTTTAGAACAACATCTCCGGCTACATATATTGCTACAACTACAATAAAGTATGCAATGAGGAGAGGGGTTTTCTTATAATCAGGAGGATTAAGCATTCTTTCCGCACCGGTCCAAAAGATGTATAAGCCGTAAATAGATAAAATATTTACAAAGATCAATGATTCGAAAAACAAGCTTGCAACCTGACAGATAAAAAATGGTATCAAAGAAAATATGGTCAGCTTGAATGAGATCAGAAAATCTTTACCAAGATCAAGAGGTTTGGTAATCTCTCCAAGTACTGCTGCTGATGCAAAAGGCAGCATCAGAAAGAGTATGAAATACCTTATTGCTGCAAAGACAGAATATACTGGAGTAAGGGTTACGTTTGAGAAAAGCAGCGAACCAAGGAACCCTGAAATAATTATGAATATGAGAAATGGGAATAAGATGCTGTTTCTCAGGAATTTGACAGATCTGTTTTCATTGCAGACTGACTCCCACATTTTCCCTGGCGTAAAAATTATCCTGACGATACTACTGAAGAAATATTTGTAATCCATTTTAGTTTTAGTTTCAAGTGGGGCAAAATTACATAAATTTATTTTTAACTTGCTTTAATATAGGTGCTATCTTCATGGATAAAAGATATGATCTGCTTGTAATAACCGGTCCGACTGCAACCGGAAAGACAAGGCTTGCCGCCGTTGTTGCCGACTCTCTTGGGACAGAAGTGATTAGTGCAGATTCCCGGCAGGTTTACAGGGATATGGATCTCGGCACCGGTAAAGATATTGATGACTACATTGTTAACGGCAGATCGGTCCCGGTTCACCTGATCAATATTGTTGATCCGGGTTATAAGTTCAACGTTTTTGAATTTCAGAAATCATTCCTTAAGATCTATGATGACATGGTTGTCAGGCAGAAATTCCCCGTTGTATGCGGAGGATCAGGAATGTACCTGGATAGTATTGTCAGCAGTTATCGTCTTATTGAAGTTCCACCAGATGAAAACCTGAGGATGGAGCTTGAAAAGAAGTCGATGGAAGAGCTTATTGAGATCCTTAAGTCGTTAAAGGATCTTCACAATATAACTGATATCGATACTAAAAAGAGAGCAATACGGGCGATAGAGATTGAAAAATATTACGCAGGACTTAAGGGACCCGGAATTGAATTTCCAACTATCAATCCTTTGATAATCGGAATAGCTCTTGAAAGGGAAACCAGAAGAAAAAGAATTTCGGAAAGACTCAGGACCAGATTTAAAAAGGGAATGATCGATGAGGTAAAATCCTTGATGGATAAAGGAATTTCTGCGGAAACCCTCATATACTATGGGCTTGAATATAAGTTTATCACTCTTTATTTAACTGGCAATATGGATTATGAGGAAATGTTCTGCAGACTGGAGATCGCAATACACCAGTTTGCAAAGCGACAGATGACCTGGTTCAGGGGTATGGAAAGGAAGGGAATCAAGATCAATTGGATAGATGGAGAATTGCCTATGGAGGAAAAGGTTGATCGTATCTTTAAATTACTAGGGAAAAGTTGACAGATATCCAGTCAATGGGAGAAGGGGAGAAAGGGATAAGGGGAGAAATCTCCCATTCCCCCCTTCATCTCTTCACCCATTCACTTCTTTAGGTACTTATCCAGCCATTCGAAAAATTCTTTCTGCCAGATCACCGCATTCTGCGGGTGAGTAACAAAATGATATTCATCCTCGAAGAAGAGAAGCCTGCTGGGAACATTATGAAGCTGTGCTGCCTGGAAAGCTTCAAGACTTTGAGTATATGGTATTCTGAAGTCGTTTTGTCCAGTAATAATCAGGATAGGCGTGTTCCACTTATTCACCATCATGTGGGGTGAGAATTTATAGCTTGGTTTATTTTCCCAGTATGCACCTTCATAGTCTTTATTTGGAAACCAAACCTCTTCTGTTGATCCGTATTCGCTTTCGAAATTGAATACTCCGCAATGTGCAATGAAGGCTTTGAATCTCCCTTCATGGACACCTTCAAGATAATATATGGAAAACCCCCCATAACTTGCTCCGACTGCGCCCATTCTTTTGGCATCGATGTACGGCTCTTTTGCCATGGCATCAGTTGCATCGAGATAATCCCGGATATTCTTACCACCCCAGTCACCGGAGATCTGTTCTTTCCATTCCTGCCCGAATCCGGAAACACCTCTGCGGTTGGGAGCAAAGATCACGTATCCTTTTGCTGCCATCATCTGGAAATTCCAGCGATACGACCAGAACTGATCAAGATTTGATTGCGGACCACCTTCACAGAATAATAATGCCGGGTGTTTTTTTGCAGGATCGAAGTCAGGGGGATAGATCACCCACATCTGTAAGTCTTTGTTATCTTTTGTTTTAATATATTTTTCCTCGACTTTCCCCATCCGGATGTTGTCATAAATGTACTTGTTGATGGAGGTAATTTGTTTCACGTCCCCATTCCTGAGATCAACCTGCGAGATTTCCGGCGCCATAGACATTGACAGGATCTGTGAAACCATTGTACCGGATTTTAGATTCAGAGGTCCAAGGTTATGTACTCCTTTAGTCAGGGCTGTCACACTTTTATTCTTAAGATCAGTCTTAAATATCTGTGATGTTCCGAGGTGAGAACTTACAAAATAGATATCCTGGTTGTTCTCCCAGGTAATATTGGTTACATCGAAGGTCCATCCACTTGTAATCAAGGTACGAGACTTATCATTTATTTTATAGATAATAAGACGATCAAGATCAGCCTCATATCCGTCTCTTTCCATGCTCTGGTAAGCGATCATTGAACCATCCGGAGAAAATACAGGATATCTGTCGTAACCTAGATTACCTTCTGATATGTTTACTTCCTTTCCTGTGGCTATATCATATAAATAGATGTCGGAGTTCGTGCTTACCGCATCAGCCTTGCCATTGAGCCTTTTCGTTGTGTATGCGATTGATTTCCCGTCGGGACTCCAGGAGATTTGACTCTCATCAAAATCCGGAGCCAGAGGAGATTCAAACTTCTGACCCTCCATGATATCTCTTTCACCCGAAACTGCTTTACCTTCAAACCCGGCTACAAACAAGTGGCTGTATGAATAATCGCTCCAGTAGTTCCAGTGTCTGTACATGAGGTCGTTTATAATTCTGACTTTTGCCTTTGGCATGTTATATTTCTCATTGGCTGTCTGGTCAAGTTTAACCCTTTTGGTATAATAGATTCTGTCACTGGTTGGTGAAATATTAAAAATCTCGAAATCAGCTACCCCGTTTATTTTTTTCTGATCTGTACCATCCTGATTCATGGTCCACAGTTCGCCATTTTTTACAAACGCGATTGCTTTCCCATTCATTATCCATTGCGGTGAATTGCCATCATCATTTGTAAGCTGAACTGATGCACCGCCAGAAACCGCAACCTTATAAATATTAGTCTTTCTTTTTTCAGTCTGAAGATCTATCTGGGTGTATGTGTACAGGACTGATGAACCATCAGGAGAAAGAGCAAATGTTCCGAGTCTGGAGAACTTCCACATAATCTCGGGTGTCATTACTCCTCCTTTCTTTTCATCCTCTGTGAGTAGAACCGAAATCTGTTTTTCAGTTGGCTGGACTATAGCTTTTTGTTTACATGAAACAGAAACAAGCATTACTGCCAGAATTATAGGGACTAATATTTTTTTCATATGGATTAAAATATTTTATATTATTTTTTCAGAGCCTCCATAATTTTGGTCTTAAGCTCATCATAGAGCTCCGGATTATCTTTCAGTATTTGTTTTACAGCATCTCGTCCCTGGCCGATTTTCGTGTCTCCATAGCTGAACCAGGAACCACTTTTCTTAATTATTTCCAGATCAACTCCAAAGTCCACAATCTCGCCAAGTTGTGAAATACCTTCACCATAAAGAATATCGAAGTCAGCTTTCTTAAATGGAGGTGCAAGCTTATTCTTCACAATCTTGACTCTTGTTCTGCTACCAATTACCTCCTCCCCATCTTTAATCTGATTTGTCCTTCTTATATCCACCCTTACAGATGCGTAAAATTTCAATGCATTACCTCCAGTTGTTGTTTCAGGACTTCCGAACATCACCCCGATCTTATCTCTTAACTGATTTATGAAAACGCATGAAGTATTGGTTCTGTTAATATTAGCTGTTAACTTTCTTAGAGCCTGAGACATAAGGCGAGCCTGAAGACCCATTTTTGAATCGCCCATTTCTCCTTCAATCTCAGCTTTTGGTGTCAGAGCCGCAACAGAGTCGATAACAATAATATCCAGAGCGCCAGATCTGATGAGATGATCTGTAATTTCAAGCGCCTGCTCCCCGTTGTCGGGCTGGGAGATGAGAAGATTTTCAACATCAACCCCAAGTTTTTCTGCATAATTCCTGTCGAAAGCATGTTCTGCATCAATGATTGCAGCGATACCCCCGTTTTTCTGGGCTTCGGCTATTGCATGAATAGCAAGAGTTGTTTTACCGGATGCTTCGGGACCATAAATTTCAATAACGCGCCCTCTTGGGAATCCACCAATACCCAGAGCTGCATCAAGTCCT
>JAHEYW010000100.1 GCA_023251395.1 Bacteroidales bacterium | reverse complement strand
CGGGCTTTTAAAAGGTGAGCCTGGTATTGAGTGGAACCTGATTATATTGATCCTGCATCTTATTCCATTCAGGATCCGGGCAAGTTCATTGATATGTGATTGGCTATCATTCAGGCCTTTAAACAGGATATATTCAAAAGAAATCCGCCTTTGTCTGTTAATGTCGATAGCTTTTATTGTGCTGAGTATCACTTTTACGGAGTTGGTTCCCTGAACTGGCATCAGTTTCTGTCTTTCTTCATCAAACGGAGAATGCAGACTGACAGCCAGATTACAGCGGCTTTTTTCAAGAAATTCCTTAACGTTATTGATCAGTCCGACAGTACTGACAGTAATCCTTGTCGGACTCCACACATAGCCCCACTCAGATGTAAGGATTTCGAGACTTTTCAGAAGTTCGGTTATGTTATCAAGTGGCTCACCCATACCCATATAAACAATATTGGTGAGGGAATTAAATTCAGGCAGGCTCCTGAATTGATTAAGAATTTCGTTTGATGAGAGATTGCCCTGGAAACCCTGCCTGCCGGTCATGCAGAAGACGCAGCCCATTTTACAACCTGATTGTGAGGAGACGCAAATAGTTGCACGATCTCTATCAGGGATAAAAGCTGTCTCTATGAATTTGGTATTAAGTACTTTATACAGATATTTTTTTGTTCCATCGCTGCTCTCTGACGCGCTTACAGGAGCAGAAAGTCCAAATTCATAATCAACTGAAAGAAGCTCCCTTGTTTTTTTTGAGAGATTTGACATTTCTTCAATTGAGCTTATCTCCTTCCTGTATAGCCAGTCAGCTATCTGCCTGGCAGTGTAACCTGGCAATCCAAGTTTTTTGGAAACTGAGTTCAGTTCATCAAGAGTTTTGCCAAATAATTTTTCTTTCACTTTTATTTACCCTATCGGCCCACTATTTATGTTTTTCATTTAATTCCTTTTGCCTTAAGCCCTACGCCCTGTGCCTTACGCTCTACGCTCTACGCTCTAGGCCTCATGCTTCAATCACACCGTCAAACACAAAAGTTGCCGGTCCGCTTAAGTAGACATTGGTGACAATGTCATTATTGATATTAAATTCAACTGACAGATTACCACCTAAAGCCTTCACATTGACATGGTTTGTGTCAAAATGTCCTGCAAGAACTGAAGCAATGGCAGATGCTGTAACACCTGTGCCACAAGCAAGAGTCTCATCCTCAACACCTCTTTCGAAGGTTCTTACAAATATCCATGAATCAATTATTTCCACAAAATTCACATTTGTTCCACCTGGTTTGAATTCATCGGACCATCGTAGTTTTTTTCCTTCATTAAATACGTCTGTTTCTTTGACATTCTTTACAAAGACAACGTAATGAGGTGATCCTGTATTAATGAAATAGTTTCCTTTAACTTTCGATACTGTTTTGATGTCACTCATCTGAAGTCTGACAATCCCGTCTTTCAGTTCTGCCTCGTGAGGACCATCAAAGGCCAGGAACTTCTGCTTTTTTCCGGCGATGCCCAGTTTGTGGGCAAAGTGGGCTGTACATCTTCCGCCGTTGCCGCACATGGATCCTATTTTTCCGTCGGAATTGAAATACTTCATTTCGAAATCTAACTTTTTGTCAGGTGATATAAGTATCAGTCCGTCAGCGCCTATGCCAAAACGACGGTCACATAATTTATTTATAAGAACAGAGTCATCCGGATTAATAATTCCTTTGCGGTTGTCAATCATAATGAAGTCGTTGCCGGCTCCCTGGTATTTGTTAAAAGGTATTTGCATATGAGTTAAATTGATGTTAAAAATTCAGATACAATAAAGACCATGTAAAAAATGCATGATCTTTGTAAAACAACAATAGTATTACAAAATGGTTGTAAAGATATTACAATTTTATAAAGTTGAATTGTTGAAAAAAATGAGAAAAATGGAACAGATGAATAAAAATAACAGAGTCATGAAAGCGAAGTATTTACTGGGTGCACTTGTTATGGCGGTTTTCGGTGCACTAATTGGCCTTTTAGTGTATACAAGGCTACTTGATAAACCCTCATTTAATTCAGGTAAAGAAGCATTAGTTCAGACAAAGCATGATACTCAGCCTATTCTAACCTCTTACGAGGTGCCAGAGGGAGGGCAGGTAGATCTGACATATGCCGCAGAGCAGACTGTTCATGCTGTGGTACATGTACGGATTACAGCCAAAATAGCTGGCCAGTATAATCCGCTTATGGAGTTTTTTTATGGTAATGGTTATACCAGACCACGTGAAGTAAAAGGTTATGGTTCAGGTGTCATAGTAAGCAGTGATGGTTATATTATTACCAATAATCATGTCATTGAGAATGCTGATGACGTAAGTGTAAAACTGAATGATAACAGGGAATTTAAGGCTCAGGTTGTTGGCAGGGATCCTAATACTGACATTGCACTCCTTAAAATTAAAGCAGATAACCTTCCATTTGTAAAATATGGTGATTCAGATGTCCTTAAACTTGGTGAATGGGTACTGGCTGTAGGTAACCCTTTTAATCTGACATCAACAGTAACAGCTGGTATTATAAGTGCCAGGGGAAGGAATCTTAATTCGCCCGATGATGACAGATATAAAATTGAGTCTTATATCCAGACAGATGCGGCACTTAATGTTGGTAACAGTGGGGGAGCACTTGTTAATACCAAAGGACTGCTGGTGGGAATCACATCCGCAATCTACTCGCAAACAGGAGAATATTCCGGAAATTCATTTGCAATTCCGGTAAATATCGTGAAGAAAGTTGTTGAAGACTTAAAACAATATGGTGAGGTTCAGAGAGCATTCATGGGAGTTACAATCGGTGATGTTTCTCCTGATCTTATTGAAAAAGAAAATCTGAAGCTGAATGCTGTCAAAGGAATATACCTCAGTGGGGTGAATGATGGCGGATCAGCAAAGGAAGCCGGATTAAAAGAAAAAGATGTCATAGTTAAATTCAATGGAATTAGTGTTGGCTCTATGGCTGAACTCCAGGAGCAGATCGGCAAATATCGTCCGGGCGACAAAGTTGATGTCACATATATGAGGGGAGGTAAGGAGAATACAGTATCTCTTACACTTAAGAATTATGATAATAGCACCAGAATTGTAAATCCAGGCGAAGGATCTGGGGTTGTTTTTGGTACACGTCTGGAGCCTTTAAATTCTGATGATAAAGAAAACTTCAGAATTGATTATGGTGTAAAAGTTGCAGAAGTTGGGGCCGGTAAATTTAAAGATCTTGGACTTAAAAAAGGAGATATAATACTGTCAATTAATGGTAAGAAAGTAAAGTCTTCAGATGATGTCAGGTCATATACCAACAATGGACAGACACTTTCAGCTATAACCGGTTATACTCAGAACGGTATGGAGTTTAATTACAGGTTTACCAGGTAGTAATAATTTAAAACATTGTATTTCAGGGGGTTTATAAAAATAGACCCCCTTTGCACAACAATAAGGGATATTTTTTGTTTTTACATTATAATGAACTATCTTTGCGAAAAATTTTTTAAGGCATAATGAGACAACTTAAGATTACCAAATCCATCACCAACAGAGAAAGTGCATCACTTGACAAGTACCTGCAGGAGATTGGTAAAGAGGAGTTGATTTCGGTAGAGGAGGAAGTTGAACTTGCCCAGCGCATTAAGAAGGGAGACAGAGCTGCTCTCGAGAAACTCACCAAAGCAAATCTTCGTTTCGTAGTATCTGTTGCAAAACAGTATCAGAATCAGGGATTGAGCCTGCCTGATCTTATCAACGAAGGCAACCTTGGTTTAATTAAGGCTGCTGAGAAATTTGACGAGACCAGAGGTTTCAAATTCATTTCTTATGCCGTTTGGTGGATAAGACAGTCTATTCTGCAGGCTCTTGCAGAGCAATCAAGGATAGTCAGATTACCTCTCAACCAGGTTGGTTCACTCAATAAGATTAATAAAGCCTTCTCAAAATTTGAGCAGGAATATGAAAGAACACCATCACCTGAAGAACTTGCTGATGTTCTTGAGCTGCCCAAGGAAAAGGTTACTGATACCCTGAAAGTATCCGGTCGTCATGTTTCAGTTGACGCTCCGTTTATTGAAGGGGAGGATAACAGTCTTCTTGACGTTCTTCCGAATAGCGATTCACCTGTTGCAGATAAACTCCTTCTGGATGAGTCGCTTTCAAAAGAAATCAGCAGGGCACTGGCTACTCTCACTGAAAGGGAAAGGGATATTATCAGGTACTTTTTCGGAATTGGCTGCCAGGAGATGACTCTCGAAGAGATAGGCGAGAAATTCGGGCTCACCCGCGAAAGGGTCCGCCAGATAAAGGAAAAAGCAATAAGAAGACTGAGACATACTTCAAGAAGCAGGTTGCTTAAAGGATACCTGGGATAAGGTTATTATTCATGTATATTTGAAAAGCGCTTTCTGTGAAGGCGCTTTTTTTTTGACATTAATGGTGAAGGCAGCGGCGAAGTAGAATACGGCGAAGTCTCCCGACTTCGCTTATTTTCCAATTTATTATAGAAAAGAATCGCTATTTTTGATTGCACGATAATCCACAGGTTATGAATAAGTTTTTCTGTTCTTTATTGATCCTTCTTGTCATGAGCCTGAAAGCTTTCTCTCAACAGGATCCAGTCATAAAAAGTAATTTCAGGACTATAGTCTTCTGGAATGTCGATAAACTTTATGATACAAACAATGACCCTCTTACAAAAGACGATGACTTCCTTCCGGCTGCTCTGAAGCAGTGGAATGAGGAGAAATACAGAAAGAAAATAACTGATCTGTCCGAGACTATTTCAGGTATCGATCAGGGTGATTTGCCAGTAATTATTGGACTTGCAGAGATTGAGAATCAAAAGGTACTTTCAGATCTTGCTTCTTCTCAGAAACTAAAACCTGGCAATTATGGGATAATACATTATGACAATAATGACCCCGACGGACTGGGAGTAGCCCTTTTTTACCGAAAAGATCAGGTAGAAATACTTGGCTCAAAAGCCGTTCCTGTTACAACTTCATTTGATATAAAATCGGTTTTCAAGGACATACTTTATGTAAAATGCAGACTTAAAGGTGATAACGAATATAATATCTTCGTTGTCCATTGGCCTGCCAGAACTTCTGATGATGCTGACGAACTTAAAAGAATTTCTGTTGCAATAAGTCTCAGAAAAGAGATTGACAATATATTGAACCTGCAAAACCGGGCAAGGATTATTGTACTCGGCGATTTCAACGATGAACCTACCAGCAAGAGCCTCGCTCAGATGCTTAATGCATCCAATAAGAGAAAGAACCTTAATTACAGGGATCTGTTCAATATGATGTATGACATGCATAACATGACAGAGTCTGGCTCATATTCTGAAAACGGAAAACTATTCATGTTCGATCAGATTATTGTATCACCAGAGGTATTTAACAAGGCTGCTGGTTATTATCTCTCTTTTGGTGATGGCAATATCTTCCATAGCGGAGAAAAAAAACCTGAAGACAGTACTTCAGGCAATGGCATACCTGTTCCGACTTTCTCAGGCAACAGGTACATCGGTGGAGCCAGTTCTCATTTTCCGGTATATATTAAACTCAAGAAATCAGGTAACTGATGGAATTTAAGCTGGTATCAGATTTTCAACCTACGGGTGATCAGCCTGAAGCAATCCGACAACTTGTTGAAGGCCTGAATAATGGAGTGCCATACCAGACTTTGCTGGGCGTAACAGGATCGGGCAAAACATTTACAATTGCCAATGTAATTGAAAAAGTTCAAAGACCGGTACTGGTCCTTAGTCATAACAAAACGCTTGCAGCCCAGCTTTACGGGGAATTCAAGCAATTCTTTCCCCAAAATGCTGTGGAATACTTTGTTTCTTATTATGATTACTATCAGCCTGAAGCCTATCTTCCTGTAACTGATACTTATATAGAAAAGGATCTGTCAATAAATGAGGAACTTGAAAAATTAAGACTGAGTTCAACATCTTCATTGTTGTCAGGCCGACAGGATGTGATTGTTGTCTCTTCGGTCTCCTGCCTATATGGTATCGGAAATCCTGACGATTTTCATTCAAATACAGTTCACATAAGAAGGGATCAGAAAGTATCACGTAATCTGTTTCTCCGTAAACTTGTCGATAGCCTTTATTCAAGAAATGATATTGAATTCAAGAGAGGAACCTTCAGAGTTCGCGGTGACACTGTTGACGTTTTTCCAGCTTATGCTGATATAGCTATCAGGGTAATGTTCTTTGGTGATCAGATTGAGGAGATAAACTCTTTTGATCCGGTAAACGGATTGAAAATAGACGATCTGAATGAATATATTGTTTACCCTGCAAACATCTTTGTGACGACAAGGGAAAGAATAAACCAGGCAATCTCCGCTATACAGGACGACCTTGTTAAACAGACAACACATTTTAATGATATAGGGAAGAGAGAAGAGGCTAAGCGGTTGGAACAGAGGGTTTTGTATGATCTTGAGATGATAAAGGAGCTAGGCTATTGCAGTGGAATTGAAAACTATTCAAGGTATTTCGACGGACGAAAAGCCGGAACCAGACCCTTCTGTCTTCTGGATTATTTTCCTGATAATTTTATAACTGTTATTGATGAAAGCCATGTCAGCCTGCCTCAGATAAGGGCAATGTATGGTGGTGATCATTCAAGGAAGCAAACTCTTGTTGAATATGGTTTCAGGCTCCCGGCTGCACTGGATAACAGACCAATGCGTCAGGAAGAATTTGAATCACTTACCGGGCAGACAATATTTGTAAGTGCTACACCCGCTGATTATGAACTTGAGAAAAGCGAGGGCATTTTTGTTGATCAGGTGATCAGGCCAACCGGTCTGCTTGATCCTCCGATTGAAATCAGACCAAGTCTTCATCAGGTGGATGACCTGATGGCAGAGGTAAGAAGAAGAACTGAGGCAGGGGAGAGGTCTCTTGTGACGACACTCACAAAAAGAATGGCTGAAGAGCTTACTGCATATCTCTCAAAATTTAATATCAAATGCAGATATATTCATTCAGACATAGACACCCTCGAAAGAGTTGAAATAATGGAAGGTTTACGCGCAGGTGTCTTTGATGTTCTGATTGGGGTCAACCTTCTCCGTGAAGGGCTTGATCTTCCAGAAGTTTCACTGGTTGCTATTCTTGATGCTGATAAAGAAGGATTTCTCAGATCCGCAAGGTCTCTTACCCAGACCGCCGGAAGGGCAGCAAGGAATCTTAATGGTAAGGTGATAATGTACGCTGACACTATAACTGGCAGCATGAAGCTGACAATAAATGAGACCAACAGGAGGAGAGAAAAACAGCTTAAATATAACCAGGAAATGGGCATAATCCCAACGCAGATAATAAGAAAAAGCGGATCAATATTTAAAGGTCTTTCTGAAAAAGGTATAAATATCAAAGCCTATATTGAACCTGAAAAGATAGACATTGCTGCTGACCCCGTTGTCAGATTCATGAACCGTGAAGCACTCGAAAAGACTATTGAGAAGACCAGGAAAGCCATGGAGAAAGCAGCATCTGAACTTGAGTTTATTGAAGCCGCCAGATACAGGGATGAATTGGCGGAACTGCAAAATCTGTTGAGAAATAAAGTTAAATAGAGATTTTAAAGTCTGCAGGAATGAAGTCGGAAGTCCGAAGAAAGAAGACCAAACCCTCTTGCCCTGTGCCCCACCTTCACTAAAGCCCGGTGGACAAAGCCTGCGCCTTTGAAGTTATTCTATTTTTTTGAGGGAAATAAACGAATGATACCTTTTTGCAAAACAATTGTAAATCACGATACTATTTGTTTTTAGGTGATCTGTATTATTTTCATCCGACAGCAGTTTAACTGCAAGCCAAAGCCCAAATCCGGATGCGGTAGGATACTCTCCGCAAAGATCCTTGTATCTTAATTTCCGTTGTACGGATTTATCATTTAACCAGCTGTATGATAGTTTGTTTGAAAAGAAACTGCTTTCACCGGTAAGAATAAGGCCTGGTTTTTCCCTTTCCGAAACCTCATTGAAATAATCAGATAATACATTTTCAGATGGTGAATAGAACGTTCGGAACTCTGATAGTTCAATCGGTTTCTCACACTCCGGTATATCAGATAGTACGAAAAATGAACTTCCTTCGCCATAACCTGTCTTTTCAACAGGATCTTTCCTGTTGGCCCAGGTGATGGACCTGGTATGTGCCTTTTCTATTCTTTGCAATAGTTCAAAAACCTGATCAGTTAGTTCATCCAATCCTCCTATCAGCACATTTCCTGCTTCACCTGATTTTAAAAGCAGGATTGCATCCTCAAGTACTGATTCAAAAGAAAAGCCCGAATGGACAAATGTATTATTGTATCCCTGGTTCTTCAGGGTAAGTGCTATAATTGAACTGATCGAATTATAGGTTGATTGAATGAAGGCTGTCGGATTCATACCTCTGACATCGGGACTGGTCATTCTTGAGAGAAATTTGATTGTATCTTCTGTATAACCATATCCGGTCCCGGTAATTATAGCATCTATTTCAGGATTTCCTGCTTCTTTCAAAGCCCCCTGGGCAGTTGCCATTCCCATCTTCAATATCCGGCTCCATCTCCTGGAAACTGAAGGATCAATTATTTTATCATAGTCAGGTTCAGTACAGGCATATCTTTCATAACCACGATCGCCTTCCTTCAATATGTTGTTACCATCATATTTATACGGGGAGATCGAGAAAGCTGATTTAATATAAATACTCATTTTTCTGATTTTGAAAAAACCATGGAACTGCAGTTTCCCCCGAACCCGAATGAATTAGTAAGAACATGATTGATATTTTGAGGTGTTACATCAGTCACTGGCATAATGGGAGCCTCCGGGATTGGTTCACAAAAGCGCAGATTTGGAAAGACTATATTGTTCTTTAAAGAAAGGATGCTGAAAATTGCCCCTACAGCGCCACTTGCGCCCAGAGTATGCCCGGTGTAGGACTTTGTAGAACTCAATACTGGAATTGCTGTACCGAATACCCTCCTTATTGCGATTGCTTCAGTTAAGTCGTTATTCTGAGTAGCAGTGCCATGTGCATTTATGTAATCAATATCAGATATTGATAATCCGGCCGCCCTTATCGCCGCTGACATAGAGTTGAATGGACCTCTTCCTTCCGGAGAGGTTGCCGTTTGATGAAATGCATCGCATACATTTGAATAACCTGATAAAAGCGCATCCGGAATTACTGCTCCTGAATCGGCCAGCTTTTCCGAAACCATTATAAGGAAACCTGCCCCTTCGCCAATATTGAGTCCCTTTCTTCTGGTGTCAAAAGGTACACATAGATCAGGATCAAGAAGCATTAATGTATTGAATCCGTTAAGTGTAAAGGCGCTTATTGCATCTGCACCACCTGCAATTGCGATATCAAGTCTACCCGCTTTAATCATTCTTGCAGCAGTTACAATTGAATTAGCAGAGGAGGAGCAGGCGGTACTTATAGTCGATACGAAGGTGTTTGCTTCTACCTTTTGGGCAACAATATCAGTAACAATACCGCATTCGTGATTCATGACATCCGACAGACGCCCGTTGTTTCTGCTTTTCCTGAAAGATCCGTAAAACTTTTCAGTCAGATCCATTCCTCCTACAGTTGTGGCTGAGATAAATCCGGAACGGTACTTTCTCAAATCAAGGCCTGAATTAGTAAGTGCTTCCCTTGCCGCGATCAGGCTGAGATATACTGTCCTGGGAAAATTCATCCCAAGCCCTGATAACTCTGACAGTTCTTCATTATCTGTTTTAAGTGCAGCCACCGGAAAACCTGACAGAAAAGGATCTGTCTCCTGTGAAAGTGAGTTGATGCCATGCTTTTTATTACTTAATGCTTCAAAGTTAACTTTAACTCCTATTCCCAGTGAAGTCACAATTCCAAGACCGGCAGTGTATATCTTCATAGTTTAATTAAACAGTTCAATTTGAAAGGCCAATAATTCTCAGATGCCGCAAATGTTGTAATTAATTGAAAAATAGATAATTATATTGAAGATGCTTTTTTGTTTTAATCTTCTGACAAAAATAGAAAAATTAGAGTCCACTTTTATACAGTTTATAATTCCGTCCGAATTTTCCCTGAAAAATATTTCTCATATTTTTTATCTTTGAGAGTTCAATACACTTTCGAGCAGAATACAGGGTGATGGATTTGAAACTGGTTATATCGGCATCAGATCTCAGAAAACGATACAAGGGATCTGAGGTTGATGCACTGAAGGGAATTGACCTGAAAGTTTATCAGGGTGAGTTTTTCGGACTGCTGGGACCCAATTCAGCCGGTAAAACAACACTTAGCTCACTGATATGCGGTTTATTGAATCCTACATCAGGCGAAATACTCGTCTTCGATAAAAATATTAACCATAAAAAGAATGAAGTCATAAGAAGAATTGGCCTTGTTCCGCAGGAGATTGCACTATATGATTCCCTCACAGTAAGAGAAAATGTACTATTCTTTGGAAGGCTTCATGGGATTGAAGGAGACAGCCTGAGAAGGAAGGCAGATTATTTTATTGAAAAATTCAATCTGGGTGAACATGAACTAAAGCGTGTTTCAAAGTGTTCCGGAGGGATAAAAAGAAGAGTGAACCTGATTTGCGGTCTGATCCATGATCCGGAGTTATTGCTACTTGATGAACCTACCCTTGGGGTCGATGTACAGTTGCGTACAATGATCTTTGGCTTCCTTGAAGAACTGAATTCTAAAGGTACAACCATTCTGTACACAACGCATTATATGAAGGAAGCGGAAACACTCTGCACCAGAGTGAATATTATCGACCATGGTGAAATCATTGCGGAAGGTAAACCATTAGAGCTTATTGCGGCTAACAAAGGTTGTGAAGATCTTGGGCAGGTTTTCCTGAAGCTTACCGGGAGAGATCTGCGGGATTAATAATTGATGTAATATTTAATCTTCATCATTTGAAAAAGTTTCTGGCCATAGTCCAAAAAGAAATTTATTTGATAATCAGGGATATACCTGCTCTGGTTACACTGTTTGTAATGCCGGTCATTCTTCTCATCGTGATTACACTTTCACAGGAAAGTGCAATGGTGAAGGATAATTCACGGATGAAGATCAT
>JAHEYW010000301.1 GCA_023251395.1 Bacteroidales bacterium | reverse complement strand
CAAGAAAAGAAAACATGCGCTTCTGGGTGAAAGATTAAGTGTTGATGTTGCAAATATGATGTTCGATGTCACTGAAAATCTTGTTGATACATACCAGAAGGATGGTGATTTTGAAGGATTTGAATTAGATCTTATCCGTTCATTTTCAATGGATTCACCTGTTCCTGAGCAGGAATTCAAAAAGGCCTCAGCAGGTGAAATAACAGACAGATCTTATAAAAAAGTTCTGGAAACATATAAACGTAAGGAGGAAGCAATATCGGCCCAGGCATATCCAGTACTTAAGGATGTTTATGAGCGAATGTCTCATGTTTACGAAAATGTAGTTGTACCCATCTCCGACGGTGTAAGGGTTTTCCAGGTTGTCACAAATCTTAAGGCCACTGCTGAATCAGAAGGAAGAGAACTTGCAAAATCATACGAAAAAACTGTTGTACTGGCCACTATCGATGATGCATGGAAAGAACATCTGAGGGAAATGGATGAACTCAAACAGTCAGTTCAGAATGCAACATATGAGCAGAAAGATCCCTTGCTTATCTATAAGTTTGAATCTTTTGAGCTTTTCAGAACAATGCTTAATAAAGTCAATAAGGATGTCGTAAGTACCCTTATGAAGGGACATATACCTAATCAGGATCCGGAGCAGGTTAAGGAGGCAGAAAGAAGACGTCAGGTTGATATGAGCAATTACCGGGCATCAAAGAGCGATTTCTCACAATATAGCAGCACTGGGGGAAGTGAGGCTGACAAGAGACAAAAGACTGAACCTGTCAGAGTTGAAAAGAAAGTTGGCAGAAACGACCCATGTCCCTGTGGAAGCGGTAAAAAATATAAAAACTGTCATGGACAACAGCAGGCCCCTGCACCGAGACCTGCATAGAGCTAATTATTTGAGATCATCAATTGCCTTCTGGATCCTGGTATAGACAGGTTTACTTACAGGGACCAGAGGGAGGCGAAGCGTATTGTTGCAAAGATTCATAAGGTTTAGCATTGCTTTTACACCAGCAGGACTGCCATCAATAAAACATAGCTCTATCATTTCCATAAACTTGAAATGTAACTCTCTGGCTGACCTGAAGTTCAGTTTAAGCGACAGGTTTGTAATCTCACTTATTTCAGTCGGAAAGGCATTGGCAATAACCGAAATTACACCTGCTCCTCCAATAGCACAGATGGGAAGGATATCCATATCGTTTCCGGAAATTACAAGGAAGTTTTCAGGCTTGTCCTTTACAATCTTCATTATCTGTTCCATATTTCCTGAGGCTTCTTTTATGCCGACAATGTTTTCACATTCATGAGCCAGCTGAAGACATGTTTCTGCAGTTATGTTACTACCTGTCCTGCCAGGAACATTGTAAATAATTACCGGAACAGGGCATGAGTTTGATATGGCTTTGAAATGCTGAAAGATACCTCTTTGATTTGGCTTATTGTAATAAGGAGAAACTGAAAGGATTGCTTCAACTCCGGTCAGATTTGCATTGCGTACCTGATTAATAATTTCCTGGGTATTGTTTCCTCCGATCCCAACAACTAATGGAACCCGGTTGTTGATAACCTCTTTGATATGGCAGATTACAGCTTTCTTTTCATCTTTTGTAAGAGTGACAGATTCTCCGGTAGTACCAAGTACAACTATGTAATTAACTCCACCATTAATAACATGGTTGACAACCCTTTCCATTGCGGAAAGATCAATACTGAAATCATTTTTGAAAGGTGTAACGATCGCAACACCCGTGCCACGTAATTTTCTCATTATATGTAATTTATTCTCCGTTAATTTGTGTTTTTATTGATCAGTTCAAGGTAGTTTATGACCTCTGTCAGGTATGTCATTATTTCGGCTTTCCCTTTAAATTCCATCATCAGATCAAAAGGAGACTCCGGATAGTTATCGTCAAATACTCCCACCTTGAATCCGGCCTGTGATAATGATGTGATATAGGAAAGAGGAAAGAGCTTATTGAAGTTCAGGTCAATCAAAATATCGAAACGGGTATCTATGAACCTGTTAGATTCTGGTGCCACAGGTCTGTATGCAAAATTAATATCATCTTTCTTTAGGCATGTCAGGTACCTTATTGCAGTAAGTTTGGCTGGTAGTTCTTTCCCGGGATAATAACCAATTATTTTAAGATCAATATTCCGGTCAGCCATTTTCTGATGGAACTGTGAAAGTGCCTGAAATTCATCAGGTTTGGAAGCATCCCAGACCAGACCCATTGTTTTAGCCTGGGAAATGTTATTTGTGAATCTGACTCTCTTTAATTTTGCAAGTCTTCTCAGCAAGACAGATTTGCCTCTTGCCAGCCTGAAATTTCCGAACATTTCCATATTACAAACCTAAAAGATTTTTGTTAATCTCAGGCTTAATATTCATGATAATTCTCCAATTATTTTAAGGAATTCTTCTTCATCAATAATTTTTATTCCAAGTTCAGAAGCCTTTTCTTTTTTTGAAGGTCCCATATTTTCACCAGTAAGAATGAAACTCGTGTTCTTTGAGATGGACGAAGAGTTATTACCTCCGTTTTTCTCGATGATCTCCTTATATTCATCACGTGTATGCTTCATGAAGACTCCGGAGATAACTATTGTTTTACCTTTCAGAATATCAGATATTTTATTTTCGGATGGGTCTGCTGCAAACCTGATGCCATGAAACTTTAATCTCCGTATGATCTCTTTGTTTTCCTCATCGGCAAAATAGGCGAGAATGCTGGCTGCAATTCTTGGTCCAATTTCATTAATCATCGTCAGATTTTCCTCTGTGGCAGCCATGAGTTCATCAATAGATCTGAACTCCTTTGCAATGTTTTTTGCCATTGTTTCACCTACATGCCTTATCCCAAGCGCAAAAAGTACATTCTGGTACGGACTGTTTTTGGAATTTTCAATACTCTTAATAATGTTGGATGACGATTTGTTACCCATTCTTTCAAGAGAAATCAGCTGATCTTTCCTCAGATCGTATAGATCAGCAACGTTCTTTATGAGGCCTTCATTGTACAGAAGATCTATCGTCTCTTCT
>JAHEYW010000300.1 GCA_023251395.1 Bacteroidales bacterium | reverse complement strand
AGCAGGTCAATGAGAGGGAACTTCAGATGGGAAGCGCTGCAACAGCATCTCTGATCTACTTAATTGACCTTTTGGATCTGTAGTAATTCTCTGTGGACCTCTGTGATCCCGATAGCTATCTGGACTCAGTGTTTCTCTGTGTAACAAAAAATAAGAGAGAGACCTTTAGATTGGGCTATCTCAAACCCCAAGGACTTTTCTTCTCACATCAACTGCGTTATCCTGACATACCTCACTGCAACAGAAGCATCTGATACATTTTTTGTCTGTCAGAACAATATAATTTGATTTTGCGGGGTGAGCCTCAATAGCATTAACCGGACATATTTTCACACATTTATTGCAGCCTGTGCAATTATCATGAATGAAAACCGGTCGCCTTTCAAGTTTTCTCAGAGGTTTAATTCTTTTCATTATAAACTGCAGAGCAATATTCCTGTTCTCTGTTATAGGGATCTTTACAAAATCTTTTAATACGAGTGACTCCTGGGAAGGCCCGTCATATTCAATCTCATCCATTGAGTTGAGCCATTTTTTTCTGAAGAATGCTGTTTTAGTTGTTGGTATGACGAAAGGATCATAACCAGCTATTTTTGATGCAGTTATATCAAGTATTAACGGATTTGTTGAGCCAAGCAATAAACCTGCTTTTTTAGGAAAGCCACCTCCGGGACCGGGACCATCCATTCCGATTATTGCATCCATGAAGAAGTAGTCAGGCAGGACTGCCTCATTCAGATCAACAAGAAATTCTCCGAAGCTTGATCTGCTCTGATGTATACCATGCCTTTTAGCTTTTGAAAAACCGGGAACAAGTCCCAGCGTGTTTTTTATTGCCCCTGTAAAATAAACAAGCTCATGGTTTTTAAATTTCGGAAGTGAAATTATCAGATCAACTTCATCAACTATTGACGCAATTTTAATTGAACCTTTTCTAAGATTCTTCTCTATTGGATTTTCAATGAAATTTGCCCACTCAGCATTTGTTCTTCTGCATACAGATCCAATTCCGGATTTCTCAGGAAAGAATTTCCTCATGTGTACTGCCGGTGAATCACCGACATAGACAGTTGCACCGCTCTTCTGAAGGAATAATACCATTGCTTCCAGAACTGCAGGATGTGTGCTTATACATTTTGCAGGATCATCATCCGTCAGGATATTTGGTTTGACAAGTACTTTCTTGCCTTTTACATCAGGTCCCTCAGTTTTTGAATATATTTCACTTATAAGCTCTCCTATTCTGTTTATATCGTATTCATCACACTTCCTTACTGCAATCCTGTTATTCATAATTATTTATAGTTCTTTTAAGTTCTTACTTTAAATCCAATTACCTTATCGGGGACAAATAAAAAGTCCATTTAACCACAAAGAGCACCAGGTACTTCACAAAGAACACAAAGTAAAATGCTGTTTATCTTTACTTCGTGAATTCTTTGTGGATTTTCTTTGTGAGCTTTGTGGTTTATGGATTTTTGCTTTTTCTTATCGAATTTGCAATATTAATATTTCTCAACAATTTCCTTTAAAATATTTTCCATGCTTTTTATAACTCCGGCGGATGATCCGTTGTAATTGTTTACAATAATACAAAAGATCATGTTTCTTCCTGAGATTGTTTTCAGATAGCCAGCATAGCTTCTTACTCTTGTGAGTGAGCCGCTTTTTGCTCTCAGCCTGTTCTCAAAAACAGGATCACGGAAAACATTTTTTAATGTTCCTTCTTTTCCGGGTTCAGGCAGAGAATTATAGTAATAATTGAATGATTTACTTTTTTTCTCCATGTAATGCAGAAGCCTGACCATTGACACTGCATTGACAGCATCCAAAGAAGATAGTCCGCTGCCATCTTCCAGGAACATACCATCTGAATTTATTCCAATGCTATCGAGGAATTCTTTTATCACAACAGCGCCGGATGATGTTGTACCATTATTCTTATAGATTTTTCCCAGCTCTTTGATTAGATGTTCAGCATAAAGATTTACACTTTTATGATTCAACACATCGATAATTTCCGATAGAGCAGGGGAGTAAGTCTCTGAAATTATTACCGGTTCTGATTGATCATTAGCAGGCGATAATCTGAAAGTTGCCGATTCACCTTTTACCTTTATCTGCAACGTGTTAAGCCTTTCTGTCAATTGCCTGGCAATAAATATTGGCGGGTCAGGAAGAGACCCTTTTAGAATGAAGTCTTCTTTATTCTCCGGGATAGTTCCCGATACCCAACCTTTTGTACTATAAGGTGCAAGGTATATATATCCGTTATCAGAGGCACCCGATGCTGTAAGATAACTAATAAGATTAATCCCTGATGTACCAGGCACGATCGCAGTTACTTCGGGAAGTGATCCTTTTTCACCTGTTCTGTAATGGATCTTAAGCGTGTTATCATATACACTCAGTCCATATGCTCCGGCGCCATAATAATTGCCAATATCATCCCATACCCAGCCAGAGGGTACCGGTTCATAATCAAAATATGAATCATCAGTAATTACTCTTCCTTTGATCTTCCTTATTCCTGCTTTCCTGATATCTTCAATCCATTTGTCAATGAATGCATTATAGATTTCGGTGAAGTTTTCTGATCCTAGAGCCGGATCACCACCACCTCTTATTATTAGATCACCGTCAAGCTGTCCATGCTTGATTTTACCCTTATAGAGAATAGTGGTCCTGAATTTATGATCAGGACCAAGTTTTTCCAGTGCAACAGCAGTTGTTATCAGCTTAAGGATTGATGCTTGTGGAAGACTTCTTTCAGGATCATACTGAGCCACTATTTTATCTGAATCAGAATCGAGGATTAACATTGACAAGGAAGCATGAGCCATACTTGAATCAGCCAGAAATTGCAAAACCTGAGTGACCTGCCCGGTAGAAATAAGAGTGGAAAAAGAAAGAATGATAAGAAAGAGATTCTTTTTCATTAATTACCGGGATTTGTTTTGTTCTATTGTTGATAGCAATCCGCAGGCAGCCTGGATATCTTCTCCCCGGCTTGCACTTATTGTTGTCAGAATGCCCTTTTTGATCAG
>JAHEYW010000099.1 GCA_023251395.1 Bacteroidales bacterium | reverse complement strand
TGCAATGCACTTGCTTTGAGTATTATACTTTTTGATAATTTTGATTAATTCCATGGCAAACTTTTTCTCATAATATATACAAATTGTGCCTTAATATAGTCATTCACCCTTCAGAGGGGTTGGGGGGTCGTAGAAGATATAACTAAGAAGTTGATAGATTATTTTTGAAGCAATGAATTCTGATGTTTTACCTGCAGGTGAAGGGCACAATTCCACCAGATCGAAACCGACAATATTCCTCCGGGAGGACACCTTCTGTAAAAAATGCATAAGTTCATAATAATCGGGGCCACCAGGTTCCGGTGTACCCGTTGCAGGCACAAGCGATGGATCAAATACATCAATGTCGATGGTAATATATACGTTTTTCTTTAGCAGATTCAACGCTTTGTCATACAGACCTTTATCATAATAAAGCTTATGCGCCGGGAAGATGCGGGCTCTGTCTGCAAATGGAAGCTCATCGGCCGACATACTTCTGATACCCACCTGAACAATTTCACAATATTCACTTGCTCTGGCCATTGCACAGGCATGATTTAGGGAAGATCCCTCGTATTCATCTCTCAGATCTGAATGTGCATCGAGTTGCAGAACGGATAAATCTTTGTATAATTCTGAAAATGCTTTGATCGAACCGATTGAAACTGTATGGTTTCCACCAATAATAACAGGGAACTTCTTCTCTGAGCAGAGATCTTTTGTCTTCCTGAAAACTGATTCCACAAGGGCTTCCGGTGTGGACTTTTCAGTTAAAGGATCAAGGGTAAATATTCCTTTCTTATGAACCTCAGAATCTGTTTCAATATCATAAAACTCCAGATTAACCGAAGCCTCCATTATTGCATCAGGACCTTTATCGGCCCCTTTCATCCAGGTGCTTGTTTCATCATATGGCACCGGAAGGATAACAATACGGGAACTTTGGTAATCGTAGACTACCTCATGTCCTCCGAAGTTCATGACTAACTATAAAGTCTCAAGAATAGGATAAAAATAACTGGTAAAGCAGAGGGCTACCAGAGCTGTACCGAAAGTTTTAAGGGGTACGAAGGATCTTTTGATGATATTCAGATCACCAATAAAAAATTTTTCTTCGAAACCGTTAATATATAACTCGTTAATACTCAGTCGGAGCAATTCTTCAAGCTCCTCCTCGCTATAATTTCCATTATGTTCGCAAACAAGGCCACCATACCTCTGGCCGCTGTTTTTATCTGTCAACCAGGCATATGCAATACCTGCGGATACTCTCTCACCTTTATTACCGTTGCTAACAGCCATAATTGACTCCATAACCTCTCCATGAGTAATTGCTTCAGGTTTAGGAACCTCTTTAGCAATACCCGGAAGTATTGAAGAATAAGTCATTATGTTAGCCATTTCGATACCGGCATCTTTTAATGCCAGGTGATAAGATCCTGCGTGGATTGCGATGTCGCTTTCACCGATTCCAGTGGAAACGAAATAATCCTTAGGAATGCGGTTTCCGACAATAAAACCTTTTTGGGACAAATTAGTACCCTCTGTATAAGTTGCGGGGTGTAACTCTCTCAAAATATAGTTTTGCATTTACGTCATAAATTACACTTGGTTGTTAATACTCCTTTTTTATGGGTTGCAAATATATATCAATATTAATGTATTTTCAATTTATTTAAAAAAAATTATCGCCTTTTTTTATATTTAGATCAACAATCATAGTCAACCTTCTAGTTTTCAATGAGTAATGCAAACTAAAAATGGTAATTTTCAATAAATAAATTTCAACTTGCGAATTAGAGTGGATTATTTGGTTTTAGGTCTCCCCTTACTCATTTTACCAGCAGACTTGGAATCAAGTTTGCCGACAGTTTTAATTTTATTCGTCTGAGCAGCTTTTGTTTTTTTCTTTAGGTCAGGTTTAACAGCAGGTTCCGATTCCTTTTCAGTCTCTTTCTCCGCCTCCTTTGATTCTGTCGATTCAGGTTCCTCTTTTATAAGCATACCAAGGCTCTGGAGAGTGTTATACCAGATTATAACCTTCTTCATATCAGATACATAAACCTTTTCCTTGTCATAATCAGGTACAATTTTCTCGAAGTATTCCTTCAGTTCATTGCCTTCTGATTTCGCATCGATAGCCGGTCCACCTTTTTCCAATTCAAAAATAAGGTCAAAAACCTTAGTTAAAGGGAGATCTTCTTTCTCAGTGAAAATAGAAATATCTTCAAGGGAACTAACCTTGGCAGATGCAAACGCGGTTTTCCTTTTCTTTGTTTCCAGATGTTCTACAATAATAGCATTCCTGCCCTGAGCAATGAATTTAAACAGTCCGTGTTCTCCCGAAATCGATAAAATGTCTTTAAGGTTCATCTTAGTTACAGTTATTATTAAGTTGCAAAGTTAACTCTTACAGTTTATTTCAGATCAAATCTTCCTCTTTTTTATCAGGTCAGATTACGTTCTTTTTTAATTTTCTCATAAGCCTCATTCACCTTCTTGAATTTCTCATCAGCAGTCTTCTGAAAATCTTCACCAAGATGACTTACTTTATCGGGGTGATATTTCATGGCCATTTTCCTGTAAGCTTTTTTTAGTTCTTCATTTGAAACAGAAGGTTCCACCTCAAGGATCTTATATGCGGCATCGGTATCAGGGATAAACATGTTCCTGATTGAGAGGAAATCTGATGAAGAAATTTTCAGATATTTTGAGATGGTCTCTATCACAGTGAGCTCAGACGGATGATAATTACCATCAGCCCCGGCCACTCCGAATAACAGATGCATTAGCTGAAGACGTGATGCATAATCCATATTGTAGCCAATCTGTTCACATACATCCCTCAGAGGAATATCCTGCTTTAAAAGATCTCGCAACATCTTCAATGCCTCTTTCGCGTTGTCCTTACCAAACTGTCTGATAAAAAACTGTTTTACATAATCCAGTTCTGATTTAACAACTTTCCCATCTGCTTTCATCACTGCAGCAATAAGAACAAGCAGACTGATGCCAAATGCCCCCGGGGTGGTATTATTTGTTTCAACTGTTGAAGCCGGTCCGGTAGCACTATCGATCAGAGAACCGACGACAAAGCCAAAAAGACCCCCAATTGGCCCACCCATAACAAATCCAAGCCCACCTCCGATCCATTTTCCGAAACTGGCCATATTTATTTATTGTATTTGATCATTTTTAAAATTTCTTCGTGTATCTTGAGTATATCCGGTATGATCATCTCATTTTCTGAATTATTTATCACCCAGTCAGAGTGTTTGATCTTATACTGATCATCCATCTGGTTTTTAATTCTTTCAAGGACCTGATCCCTGTCAAGCATATTACGGCGGGTGACCCTTTCAATTCTTTCTTCAATAGGTGCAATAACTGTAATGATTTTATCCACAACGAATGAAGCATTGCTTTCAAAGAGGATAGCAGCTTCCATAATTACATAAGGTGCGCCTGACTCTTCAGCCCATTTTCTAAAATTATTGAAAATAACAGGATGGACCAGGTTATTTATCTCACTGAGTCTTTTTTCATCATTGAAGATTATAGATGCCAGTCCGGCGCGGTCAAGGATACCCTGTGAGTAAACATCCTTCCCGGCAATTTTTCTGACCTGTTCCATTACAATTGGATCGGAATCCATAATCCTTCTGGCCTCTGCATCCGCAGAAAAGACCGGTATTCCCAGAACATTGAAAACTCTGCAGACTGAAGTTTTACCACTTCCTATACCTCCTGTAACACCTATTTTCACAGTTTGTCTATTGCTCTTTGGATGAAATAAGGAAGATGGTGTCAGGTTTGACAGCTATTATTTCAAAGCTGTTACCCATCTGTTTCTTAAGATTCTGAATAAGACTTGTTGTAAGGATGTAGTATCTGGCTGGTTTACTATCCGGTAACCTTCTATAGGTTATTTTGGCAAGATCGACCTCTAAATGGTTATCATTACCGTAGAATTTGTATTTAAGTAGTGAATAACCCTGCCCCTTTAACTCCAGCGTCATTTTCAGTGGAATTTCATCAGCAATCGCCTTCCCCTTTGGGATATTCACAAAACCTGAAGTAAAATGGAACTCCCCTTTTACTTCTTTTCCAAGAGAGGTTATATACCAGAAAATGAATGCGACAAAGAGGAAGAAGGCAAAAATAAATGCATTTTTATTATAATGCCTTATATCCTTCTTCCTGAATAGTTTATGCCATATGGATTTATCCCCTTCCACTGAAGGCACAGATTAACACTATTTCTGTTCTATATCTGAGGAGTCTTTCAGTACAGCATTTTTATCAATCTTCATCTTTACATCACCTCCAACATCCACAACTACATAATGGTCTTTTACCTCAGCGATCCTGCCGTAAATCCCTCCTGTAGTAACAATCTTATCACCCTTCTGAAGTGAATTCCTGTAGTTATTCATTTCCTTCTGCTTTTTCATCTGAGGTCTGATCATGAAGAAATAGAAGACAACGAACACTCCCACAAGAAAAAGTAATGGTACAAATTGATTTTGAGGTGTTGAGCCTGCTGCAGGCTGCCCCATTAAGTACAAATAAGCAAATCTGGTCATTTTTATTGATTTTAAATTAATTGTTAATATCAGTAGTCACCTCACCTGTGATCCTAAGCAGGATGGTGGGTTTTGAAGCATTCGAATGAACGGAAATTGTTTTGGTCTGACGCCCTGTTTTCCCGTTAGAGTCAAAGACAACTTCCAGTGTACCTTTACCACCTGCCACAACTGGCCTGGTTTCATATTTTGGAACTGTGCATCCGCAACTTGTTGTAACTGAAGAAATAACAATCGGTCCCTTCCCTGTATTCTCAAAGGTGAATATGCATGAGACTTTTTCTCCTTCAACGATCTTTCCAAAATCATGTTCATATTCGCTGAAAGAGATTATTGCTTTATCTGCGACAGAGGTTCCTGATGAAATCTTCCCTGAGCCTGAGTTCCCGCAGGAACAGGTAAAAACACAAGAAAAAAAAACGAAAGTAATTAGTTGTAATGAATTTTCCATCCTAAAATCCAAAATCTCATTCTTCATCATTAGTCGAGTCACCAACCAGGCCTCTCCCGGATTTCCTGAATATCTCCTTTTCCCTCATTTCACGAACCACCTTGTCAAGAATACCGTTGACAAATGTACTGCTTTTTGAAGTACAATAATACTTGGCGATCTCAATATACTCATTTAAAGTTACTTTAATCGGTATATCCGGAAACGAAATAATTTCTGTAATTGCAAGCTGCATAACAAGAATATCCATAAGAGCTATTCTTTCAACCTCCCAGTTCGTAGTATTTTTGTCAATCAGTTCTGAACACTCATTCTTCATCAGTATTACTTTTCTGAGAAGAATCTTAGCAAATTCTCTGTCTTCTTCATTTTTGTAGAGAGGCATCAGCTGATTCTTTTCGTTAACCCCGGGTTTGAACTTCTTCAGTGTCTTCTCAACAATAACTCCAACAAAATCAAGATCATCATTCCAATAAATACTTTGCTCCTCAAGTGATATTGCAAAATCATCTGATTTTGCAATAAGGTCTGTAACCAGCCTCATAATAAACTTTTTATCGCCTGAATATGTCTCTTCTGATTCTGACATGTACTCGGTATATGGTTTCCATGCCATCAGTTCATTATAAAGCTTCCTCGGGACCTGTGAATTAACAGACCATGATAATTTATTATCCTGCAGGTATTTATTAAGGTAAAGGTTATTTCTCAGCTGCTCAATTACAGGGTTTTCGATGAAACGCCGGTTGGGATTCAGATCTTCATCAGTGGGCATTTTCTTTTGCAAGGCAAAATCAATTCTTTCAGAGGCAATATCAGCTATATCAATTATAAGTCTGAGAATGAGATGATAAAGGTCGTATGTTTTTGCAATGCTGAAATCAAGTTCCTTTTCTGCGTTTACAAGATTATTATCTTCCCTGCGGTCAAAGGCATACAATATCATCAAAGCTTTAATGCGAAGTAATCTTCTGCTTATCATTATAAAGAACCATTTTTTAACGCTGCAAAAATACTCTTTTTACCTGTTCTTCAAAGCGCCTTTTAAAATATAAGACATTTTTTTTATCTTTTGATTTGAAAAAAATATTGTTATATTTGACAGTATAATCACTAACTAACGAAAATTGAAGAGGATATGGAAGAGGCTGGCCAAAAAGAAGGTATAGCACTGAAGGACGATAAAACAGGAAAAGAAGAGATTTTCAGCAAAGTCGTACGTGCAGGTAAAAGAACCTATTTCTTTGATGTAAAAGCTACAAAAAAAGATGATTTTTATCTTACCATTACTGAGAGTAAGAAACGATTAGGCAAGGAAGGAAAGGTTTTTTATGAGAAACATAAAATTTTCCTTTATAAGGAAGATTTTGAAAAATTTACCGAGGGACTGAAAAGTGCAGTTGGCTATATTGAAGAGGGAGTTCAGGCTCATCAAATATTCCATGAAACAGAAGAAATGGAAGAGGTAAATGATAAATCAGAAATAGTTGTTGAAGAATTCACAAATGTAGAATTTGATGACCTCGGGAAAAAGTAGAGGAACAAATGGTTGACTATGTACTCCTTATCCTGGGAATCATCGCTGTTATTTTCGGTCTGATCGGATGCCTTGTACCTGTCTTGCCAGGGCCTCCGCTTAGTTTCCTTGGTCTGCTCTTCCTCCATTTTTCGAAATTCGGACATCTTCAAAATCTCTCTGGCGGGCAGCATCTAATCTCTACAAATACACTTATTATTTTTGCCGGGATAACCGTTATTGTCTCACTTCTTGACTACCTGGTACCAGTTTGGGGTACTAAAAAATTTGGTGGCTCAAAATACGGAACCAGGGGAGCAACAATTGGCTTGATTATTGGATTCTTCTTTGGTCCTGCCGGAATTATCCTCGGACCATTATTGGGTGCATTTGTCGGTGAGATGATCTTTAAAGATGACTTTCGTTATGCTTTAAAAGCAGGATTCGGCAGTCTGGTAGGATTTCTTACAAGTATCGGCCTTAAGCTGGCAGCATCGGGTATAATGACGTATCTCTTTGTGAGAACGCTGGTGATGTAGGCTTAGGACTTAGGGCCCGAGGCATTGTCCACCGAATCCTTCATTGACATGTGTTGCTTTAGCGAAGCTGGTGGCGAAGGAGGAGTCAGAAAATGCTGAAACAAAAGTTCATTCTCCAAGAGTGGCTACCATAACAGCTTTGATTGTATGCAGTCTGTTCTCAGCTTCATCAAAAACTATCGACATATCTGATTCAAAGACCTCTTCTGTGACCTCCATACCATCCAGACCATATTTTCTGAAAATCTCTGCTCCAACAGCGGTATCCCTGTTATGGAATGCCGGAAGGCAATGAAGAAATTTAACACCCGGATTGCCTGTTTTCCTGATGACATCCATATTTACCTGATAAGGTTTCAGTAAACGGATCCTCTCTTCCCAGACAGAATTAGATTCCCCCATGGAGACCCATACATCAGTATATAAAAAATCAACACCTTTTACTGCCTCATCAACATTATCTGTTATTGTTATCTTTGCTCCGGTCTTTTTTGCTATTTCCCTGCATTTAAAAACAAGCTCATCCGCCGGCTGACATTCTTTTGGTGCAGCTGCCCTGAAATCCATTCCCATCTTTGATGCTCCAACCATAAGTGAATTGCCCATATTATAACGCGCATCACCCATATAACAGAAGCTGATCTTATTCACAGGTTTATCAGTATGTTCCAGCATTGTCATGAAATCGGCAAGGATCTGAGTCGGGTGGAATTCATTTGTCAGACCATTCCATACAGGCACACCTGCATATTTTGCCAGTTCTTCTACAATTTCCTGTCCAAAACCACGATATTCTATCCCGTCATACATTCTGCCAAGTACCCTTGCTGTATCCTTCATCGACTCCTTTTGGCCCATCTGAGATCCACTGGGACCCAGATAAGTGACATTGGCTCCCTGGTCAAATGCAGCAACCTCAAAGGCACACCTTGTCCTGGTAGAGGATTTTTCAAATATCAGAGCTATGTTTTTTCCAATTAGTTTTTGCTTCTCTTTTCCTGTTTTTTTAGCTTTCTTCAGCTCAAATGAAAGATCCAGAAGATATTTTATCTCCTCCTGTGTGAAGTCAAGCAACTTTAAAAAGTGGCGGTTCTTAAGATTTACTGACATAACTATTAATTTAAGATTAAAGACAAAAGTAAAAAGATAAAAGGTAAAAGGAAAAAGATAAAAGGAAAAAGTAAAAAGGGGTTGAAAGGGTTGAATGAGTTGAATGAGTTGAATGAGTTGAAGCAATTAACTATCTCCTATCATCTTCATATTCCATGGTGATTTTTGATCCATAACTTTTATCCTCGAGCTTGAATGCCTCGGTGATAACGCTCATCCTCCCGCCATTCTTTATGAAATTAAGACATGCCTGTATTTTTGGGGCCATACTGCCCTTTGCAAAATGACCCTCATTTAAGTACTTAAGCGCATCAGCATAATTAAGGAACTCCCTGATTTCCTGCTCAGGCTTCTTATAATTAATATATATATATGGCACATCAGTCAGTATATAGAATTCATCAGCATTGATTTTTGTAGCCAGCAGGGATGAAGCAAGATCTTTATCAACTACCGCTTCTGTTGTTCTTATATCATTGTTTTCATCAAGGAATACAGGAACTCCTCCTCCACCGGCAGCTATTAAAATATTTCCTGCTTTAGCCAGGTCCCTGATAACTGATTCATTTATAATGCCAGTCGGAAAAGGGGATGGGACCACGCGTCTGAAACCCCCTTCCGACTTTATTTCTTCTTTAAATACCCAGTTTTTTTGGGCCGCAAGTATATCCGCCTGCTCTTTGTTATAGATCTTCCCGATCCTTTTCTGAGGATCCCTGAATGCAGGGTCATCCTTATCAACAATGACCTGGGTTACAATACAAACCACATTTTTCTCAATGCCATGCCTGTTAAGCACATTTCGCAGCATCCTCTCAATCATGTAACCTATACCACCCTGCGAATCAGCGACACAGATATCAATAGGCATCTGGGCAATATTATACATCTGTTCACCGGCATCATTCCTCATAAGAATGTTACCTACCTGTGGACCATTCCCATGTGTTATGACCAGTTCATATCCTTCCTTAATAAGAAATATCAGGTTGTTTAAAGTGTCTGTTGCATTTTTTTCCTGCTCTTCAATTGTGCCAGCCTGATTGTCTCTCAGAAGGGCATTACCACCTAATGCAATAACCGCAAGCTTTTTACCCATAACATCATCTAATAAGTTAATTACCTGATAATTAGGTCAAATATAGGAATTAATTCCTTTTTAAATACTAACAATGGTCATGTAATTAGCAGAAGCAGAGACAAAGTGAAAAATAAAGACCTGCTTCCCTTCTCTGACCCCACCTAACCATCTGTCATTCTGAGCGAAACGCAGTGAAGCGAAGAACCGAGTCCCGGATCTAGGGGACGATTTCACCGAAGGTAATCTTTTTATCAATTTACTGCTATTTCCAAAAAGCCATGATATCCATTAAGAATTGCCATAAATATCGTATGTGATGACGGGGGTTGAAAAATTTTACTACTTTTGAATAAATCAAATTAATATTTACAAGTGAAATTCCGGAATTTACTGTTTGTTGCTGGCCTTATTTTGATACTATTCTATTCCTGCAGGGAAAAAGGTGGCAAATTTATCAGTGAAGGTGAGATTCATTATAACATTGATTACAAAACTACTATAAGTTCATTCTCCATGGATTTGATGCCAAAGACGCTTGTTGTTTCATTCAAGAATAACAAAATACTTTTTGAGATCCTGGCACCGGTTGGAAACTCCGGCATTACCAATCTGGTTAACCCGGATAAAGAACTTTATGACACATATATTAACTTTTTTGGGAACCGTTACCTTTATGCAGGACAACCTGGTGAGATTAATCCCGGGTTCGAATCAATGAAGGGAATTGTGGTCAGGAAGACTGATAAGAAAACAGTTATTTGCGGCTATGATTGCAAAAATGCAGAAGTCACAATTCCCGGTGACAAAAGCAGAGTAATTGATATCTGGTATACCGATCAGATAAAGGTAAAAAACTCAAATTCTACATCGCCTTTCAAAGATATAGACGGTGTCCTTATGAGCTTCTTCTTTATAATGGGTAAATCCGAAATGCATTTTGAGGCTGAAGCTGTTTATAAAAAGGAGATACCTGATCAGAACTTTGAAAGAAAACCAAAATTCAGGATGATAGACAAAGCATCCATGGAAAAAACTATTACTGATATCATCAATTTATAGAACCCTTTAAGCGGTTTTTCTTCTCTAAATTTTGTTACCTTTGGATTGGTTTTATAAAACCTTGTTTTATAAGATCATATTTAGCAAAGCCCATTACTAATTATTTACCACAGCTGGTTTTATCTGCTGGTAACTGAATACATAGTACAACATCAGGGCTCGCAAAAGATAAATAAGGGATTATTTTGTTGAAATGAAGAAAACCAGGGAAGAGACAAAAAAGAAAAGTAATAGCGGTAGTGAAAAATCAAAATCATCATTTTTTACTGATGAAAGGATAAGATTTGTAGGTGGCATTTTAGTCACAGGATTTGCCATCTATTTACTTATTGCATTTATCGCCTTTCTGTTTTACTGGAAGCCCGATCAGAGCCAGATAACCAAAGAACTGCTTGATGCAGGTTCTCAGGCCAAAAACTGGTCGGGAAAGCTGGGGGCAAGATTATCTGACCTTATTATTCGCAATGGGTTTGGTCTGGGTTCATTCTTCATTCCACTAATAATCGGATCCATAGGTCTTCATATGCTTAAATTCCCAAAGATCAGGGTTTGGAGGCTCATTGCAATTTTTACATTTGCAACTATACTTGTCTCACTTATTCTTGGCTATATTTCCGGAGCCAGGCATTTATTCCTTGGAAGCGGCCTTGGAGGTGCACAGGGCTTTGAAGCCACTAAATGGCTGAATACATTAATTGGTAAACCGGGGACAGGCATCGCCCTTTTATTCTTTTCAACCGTATATCTTGTGTACGCTCTTAATGTAAGTCCGTCTGCTTTACAGATCAGGATCCCTGAATTCCTTAAAAAGAAGGAGGTTGACAATATCACGTCAGCTGAAGAAGAAACTGAAAATCCTGTTGGAACAGAATCCGGGGAAGAGCATGAG
>JAHEYW010000098.1:1712-11280 GCA_023251395.1 Bacteroidales bacterium | reverse complement strand
CATTTTTCTACATCCTGAGACGACCCCCTCCACTGCTTCGCAGGATCTCCCCCAAATGGGGGAGAAAAAGCATCTTCATTTGCGTGGATCTCCTTAAATATCAATGTTTTATCCCCCCTTTAGGGGGGACGCAAGGGGGGCTGGTTCTGTTAAAAGACACATTTTCTACATCCTGAGACGACCCCCTCTCCTGCTTCGCAGGATCTCCCCCAAATGGGGGAGAGAAAGCCTCTCCGTTTGAGAGGATCTCATTAATACTTTGCCATAATGAAAAATTACGTATTTTCGTCGTCAGATCACTTTAATCAGGTTAACACTGCAACAATTAATATGTTTTATAAATGAAAAATTACAAAAAGATAAACAATATAACAGGATGGATAGTTTTTCTTATGGCGGCCATCACATATCTGCTGACCATTGAGCCTACTGCCAGTTTATGGGATTGTGGTGAATTTATTGCCTCATGTCTGAATCTTGAAGTGGGCCATCCTCCGGGGAACCCGGTTTTCATGGTGATGGGTAATTTCTTCGCAAATTTTGCATTCGGGAACACAGCAAAAGTAGCTGAAATGGTGAACTCAATGTCTGCTCTGGCAAGTGCCTTCACAATACTTTTTCTGTTCTGGACCATAACTCATCTCGCCCGTAAGATATTGATGAAAAGTGAATCAGATTTTAGTACAGGAAGAATAATTGCTGTTATGGCTGCCGGAGTTGTTGGTGCAGTTGCATATTCGTTCACCGATTCATTCTGGTTCTCAGCTGTTGAAGGGGAAGTGTATGCTTCTTCTGCTTTTTTTACTGCTATCGTATTCTGGGCTATTCTCAAATGGGAAGATCTTGCAGATGAGAAAACAGCTGACCGCTGGATCATTTTAATAGCTTTTCTAACAGGTCTGTCAATTGGAGTTCATCTTCTAAATCTGCTGACTCTGCCTGCAATAGTTCTGGTTTATTATTTCAGGAAGTATGAATTTACATGGAAGGGGTTCATTTTCTCAATGGGAATTTCGGTAATTATGCTGACCCTCCTTATGTACGGCATCATGCCGGGAATCGTTAAGATATCAACCAGATTTGATCTCTTTTTTGTGAATGTCCTCGGACTTCCTATGAACAGTGGTATGATATTCCATATGATTCTTGTTGTGGCATTTTTTGTTCTTGCCATCAGAGGTACTCTGAAAAATGCTTCTCTTAAAAACCTTTCCTTTCTTTCCTTTGCCGCACTTCTTCTTTCAGGAATCTGGGTACTGACAAGTTCCGCTTTATTAAATCTGGTAGTGCTTGGAGCTGTTACTTTTGCTGTATGGTATTTTGCCAGGAAGAATACTGTTGTGCTTAATATGGGACTGACAATAATTGCAGTGATTCTTATTGGTTATTCATCAAATGCTATTATTGTGATCAGATCTTCAGTTCATACTCCTCTGAATGAAGATAATCCAAGTAATCCATTCAACCTGTTATATTTTCTGAACCGGGAACAGTACGGGGAAAGACCTCTGTTCCGCGGTCCTTACTTTAATGCTCCTGTCATAAGCTATAAAGATGGAAAGCCACATTACAATTATGTCAATGGGAAATATGTAATTACAGCTAAAGACCCCGTCAGGGAATATGATCCCAGATTTATTACAATGTTCCCAAGAATGTGGAGCGACCAGAGTGATCATGTTCAGGCATACCAGGAATGGGCAAGGATAAAGGGAGTGCCAATGCAGGTCACAGACCCTAATGGTGAAAAAAGGGTACTGAAAAGACCAACCTTCATCGAAAATCTAAGATTTGCAGTTTCCTATCAGCTCGATTATATGTACTTCCGCTATTTTATGTGGAATTTCTCCGGAAGGCAAAATGATACCCAGGGATATGGAGGTTCAGTAAACGGGAACTGGATCACCGGAATAAACTTCCTCGATGAGGCGCGTATCGGAAGTAAAGATATGCCCGCAGACATGAAAAACGACCCATCAAGAAATGTTTATTACCTGCTTCCGTTCATTCTTGGACTTATTGGCATGCTCTATCATTTCAACAGCGATAATAAAAACTGGTGGATTATAACGCTTCTCTTTATCATGACAGGAATTGCCATATTATTCTATCTTAACCAGTATCCGAATCAGCCACGCGAAAGGGACTATGCCTATGCAGGGTCATTTTATTTCTTTGCGGTCTGGATCGGATTGGGAGTTCTTGCCCTTTTTGAACTTCTTTCTAAAGTTGTAAATGAAAAAATAGCTGCATCTGTTTCAGGAGTATTATGTTTCATTGCAGTACCTGTAATTATGGGTACACAGAACTGGGATGATCACGACAGGTCGGGCAGATACCTTGCAAGGGATGTGGCCTTTAATTATCTTGAATCGTGTGCCCCTGATGCTATCCTTTTCACAAACGGAGATAACGATACTTTCCCTCTCTGGTATGCACAGGAGGTTGAAAAAAAGAGAACTGATATAAGGGTTTGCAATCTGATGCTTCTTAATACAGACTGGTATATCGACCAGATGAAGCTTAAAACACACGAATCGGATCCCTTGCCCGTAAGCTTGCCGACTGCAAAATATTTTGACGGGGTGAACAACCAGGTTTACATTTATGAGAAGATCAAAGAACCGGTTGAAGCTTCTGTGGTTATGGATTGGATTAAAAGTGACAATAAGGCGACAAAGTTACAAATGTCGGATAATGAGCTTCTTGATAATATACCAACCAGAACTGTCCGAATCCCGGTTGACAAAGCAAAGGTTCTTGCTTCCGGCACAGTTAAGCCAGAGGATGCAGACAAGATTGTGCCCTATATCGACATTACCCTTAAGGGGAGTTATATAATGAAAAGCCAGCTTCTGGTGCTGGATATTCTTGCACATAACGACTGGAAAAGGCCAATTTACTTTGTTACCGGATATCATAGCGACGCAATGGGTCTGGAAGAATATTTCCAGCTTGAAGGATTGGCATACAGGCTTGTTCCAATCAGATCTTCAAACAAAAGCTGGCTTGAGTATGGTCGTGTTGATGCCGATATTCTTTACAATAATATGATGAATAAGTTTGTCTGGGGTGGTGCAAAAGAAAAAGGTGTGAATCTTGATTATCACCATAAAAGGACAATTACTGTCGTAAAAGCAAGATATAATTATGCACGTCTGGCAAAAGAGCTGGCAACAAAAGGCAAAAACGAAATGGCTAACAAGGTGCTGGATTACTGCATGGAGACATTTACAACCGACAAGCTCTCTTATGATCTCTATATTCCTTATATTATTGATGGATATTTTGCTGCAGGAAATAGTGTCAAAGCACTTGATCTCGCAGATAAATGCTCAAATTATTATTATGAAAAGCTTGATTATTATTTCAGGCAGCAACGATATGTCCTCTCATCTGCAGAATTAGAAGTCCAGTCTTTCATGCAGAATCTTTCACAGATTGCAGAACTTTTAATTAAAAATGGCAAAACCGAAGCAGGAGGAAAGATTACAGCTAAAATAGACAGTTATACTAATTCCTATATTAAAATACTTCAACCCAACATAAGATAACTTTGATCGCTAAATACGAAAAGGGAGGAATAAAATGCTCCTCCCTTTCTGTTATTATCGTATCCCGATAGTTACCACGCCTTTGTGCCCTTAGCGGTTTAATAGATTTTGTTAATTACGATTGAAGCCTCTCAAGATTCATCCCGGGTCAGAACCGGGGAGTTGTAACTTCCTGAATAAGATATTTCTCTAATAGTGAAAATATTTTCTCGGGGAAAACAGGTTTAAGGACATATTCGTTACATCCGGCAATATAAGCTTCCGTTTTTGACTTATCAGAACAATAAGCAGTAATCATTAGTACAGGTGTGCTTTTGCTGTATTTCCTGAACAACCTGGTACAGTCAATACCATTTACAAGCGGGATAAGGAAATCAATAATTACCAGGTCAATATTATTTTCACCCGAAGAGAAAAAGTCTACAAATTGCTTCCCGTTTGAGAATACTGTTACAATAGCTCCTGAGTTCCTGAAAAGAGTTTCGTAGTATTTTACAGAGGGGATATCGTCCTCAACAATTACAATGATTTTGCCCTGAAGGTCCATTAAGTTTATGACCTGATTATTAATAGTGTCTTAAATTGAAGTACTAAAGTACTATAAGTAAAAGACCTGTTGACTGTGAAAAAGAGCAGTTATCAACAAATAGTTAACAATGTAAACGCACCTTATCTCTGCATATTTGTTTTACTGAAGAATAATATGCAATTTCGTCTTAACCAAATGGAACAATTAATGGCAAAGCAGATAAGATATCTTAACTGTATAATCCTGATTAGTTTATTTATAATTAGCCCATTAAAACTAAATGGACAGGAGGGATTTGATAACCCTACAAGAGCCGTTTATATTTTTGATATGGCCAGGTATATTGACTATGGACCTCATTTTGCAGACTCATCCGTATTCCGTATCGGAGTTCTTGACAAGACTTCTGAATTATATTGGGAGATGGGAAACCTTGCCCGGACCAGGAAAACTATTCAAAACAAACCTGTTGAACTGGTGGTCTTCAGAAATGAAGACAGGATAACACATACACAGATCCTCTATTTAAATAAAAACAGCGGTTTTAACCTTAATAAAGTCAAGGAAAAACTTCAGGGTCACCAGACAATGCTTATCACTGAAGGGTATGAGTTCCGCGAATCAATGATCAACTTTGTGGTTGTAAATGGCAAACCACAATTTGAGACGAATGATGAAATGATAAAGAAAAACGGGATGGCGGTTAATCAGCTGTTCCTTGCCCTGGCAATTAAGACCAAGGAAGATTGGGAAAAGTTGTTTGTTGTAACCGATGCCGATCTCACTGTCCAGAAGGAAACTGTAAAACAACAGCAGGTCCAGATCGATCTTCAGAAACAGGAGATACTCAAACAGAAAGCGTTGCTTGATAGTCTCGATAAAGAAATTTCTACTAAGGAACAGGCGCTTGCTGAAAAGCAGAAGATACTCAATTCACAGGTTGCAAGGATTTCACAACAGCAGGGAGAAATAACAGTTCAAAAGAATAAGATCCTTTCCCAGCAGAAAGAGGTTCAGGTACAGCAGGATACTCTGGCAAAGCAGAGGGAAAAGATGAGCGTGCAGATATCAAGGATAGACGAACAGCTTAAGAAAATAACCGACCAGGAAAGCAAGATAAAAATACAACTTGCCACTCTCGAAAAACAGAAAATCATTCTCTATTTCATCCTGTTTGTTCTTTTTCTGGTTTGTATTCTGGTTTATTACATATACCGGAGCTATAGAATTAAGAAAGAGGCTAATATCAGGCTCGAGGAGAAGAACAGGACTATCTCTGCGCAGAAGGATGAAATCGAAAAACAAAGAGATATTGCTGCTGCTCAGCGCGACCAGATCGCATATCAGAAAAAGCATATCACCGATAGTATCATGTATGCAAAGAGGATCCAGACAGCCCTTATTCCATCCCTGGAATTATTCTCTGATAAACTTGATCATTTTGTACTTTATAAGCCTCTTGCAATTGTCAGTGGCGATTTCTACTGGGTAAGTGCAAGGGATAATATGCAGATCATAATTGCAGCCGATTGTACCGGGCATGGAGTTCCTGGTGCATTCATGAGTATGCTTGGAGTCACTCTCCTTAATGAGATTGTTAATGAGAAGCAGATAATAATGCCTGATCAGATCATCAGTACGTTGAGGGACGGAATAATAAAATCATTAAAACAGGTTCTTGATGAAGATACGGTCAAAGATGGAATGGACATAGCTGTATGTGTTGTTGACTTCAAAGAAAATATACTCTGGTTTGCCGGTGCAAATAATCCATTGTATCTTATAAGGAATGGTGAATTAATTCATTACAGACCAGATAAAATGCCGGTTGCAATCCATTACAGGATGCAACCATTTACTCTGCACAAGATCGAACTACTGAAAGGGGATCTGTTTTATATCTTCTCTGATGGCTATGCCGATCAGTTCGGCGGACCTAATGAAAAGAAGTTCATGTCAACACATATGAAAGAGAAACTGGTTGAAATTTCAGGACTTCCAATGCTTCAGCAGGGTGAAAAAATGAATACAGTATTTGAAGAATGGAGAGGAGAAAATTCCCAGGTTGATGATGTAACTCTTATCGGAGTGCGATATTAATTACATTCCCACTTTGCCGTAACACCCCCTATAGTTTGAGGTGATTGTGCCTGAATTCCTACAAGTTCAGCACCACAATATTGTGTTGGGGAATCCTCACTTATTTTGGCTCCTGACGAATCATACCTTACAATCTTACAGTTTTTACAGTTTTTTGAAAGCGCATCGCATGAATTAACGGAGATTGCCAGGGCAACTAAACAGAGCAGGTAAATTATCTTCCTTTTCATTTCGCAATTTTTATACGTCAAATATACAAAACTCTTTTATTTTATTCCTGTTGAAATAAAACAAAGGTGACCCGCAAATGTTCAGGAAAAAAAAGATACTTTGCATCTCTATAATAATATTTATTCCATTCACATGCAGCAAATTCAGAAACAGAGAGTCCTTTTGTCAGGAATGAAAATATTTATAAATTGAATTAAAATCTCATATCATGAACGATTCGAAAATGAAAAAGCATGTAACCGTGGTTGGGGCAATTCAGATTGGCTTCAGTATCCTTGGTTTTATAGGAGCATTTGCAGTATTCTTTGCACTTAATTTTGCAAAGGGCTTTGTTGGTGACTCAGATATTCCTGTAACAGTCCTTACATTTTTATCCATCAGTCTGCCGATTCTGATTGGATGTATTTCAACTATAGGCCTGGTAGGTGCTATAGGAATGCTGCAGTATAAAAACTGGGGCAGAATCCTGGTTATAGTGGTGGCAGTAATGGGATTGCTTAGCATACCTGTCGGAACTCTCAAAGGAGTTTATTTCATTTGGGTCCTGATGCAGGATGAAACTGTTAAGATGTTTAAACCGGAGGGGAAGGTATAAGGCGCAGGGCATAAGGCGCAAGGGTGTAAAGGGCATTGTAAAATTTTAAAGGAGAGATTTTTACTTTCGACTTTAGACTTCCCGCACCCCGCACCCAGCACCCAGCATCAAAATAAATACTTAATTTTACGGGGTTGAATTTTAATAAATTCAACCCTTTTTTTATTGCTAATTTCAGAAACAAAAATATGGCTGAAGATAACAAGATCATTTTCTCGATGTACAAAGTTGGGAAGGTATTCCCACCTCACAGACAGGTACTTAAGGATATTTCCCTTTCATTTTTCCTGGGGGCAAAAATAGGGATTATCGGCCTTAACGGATCCGGGAAATCGACACTGCTGAAAATTATTGCCGGACTTGAAAAAGAATACCAGGGACAGGTTTCATTTGCTCCCGGTTATTCTGTCGGTCACCTGTCACAGGATCCTCTGCTTGACGATACCCGCACAGTGAGAGAGATCGTGGAGGAAGGTGTACAGGAGACTGTAGATATTATTGCCGAATATGAAAAGATAAATAACAGCTTCGGGGAACCTGAGGTTTATGAAAATCCCGATAAAATGCAGCAGCTGATGGACAGACAGGCTGTATTGCAGGAAAAGATCGAGTATCTCGATGGCTGGAACCTGGAGCATAAGCTTGAACGGGCAATGGATGCACTGCGTTGTCCGGAAGGATCAGCTCAGGTTAATATTCTATCTGGAGGTGAAAGAAGAAGAGTTGCTCTTTGCAGACTGCTCCTTAAGCAACCGGATATACTTCTCCTTGATGAACCTACAAACCACCTGGATGCAGAATCTATCCAGTGGCTCGAAACATTCCTGAAACAATATCACGGTACTGTAATCTGTATTACCCACGACCGGTATTTCCTTGATAACGTTGCGGGATGGATCCTTGAACTCGACAGGGGAGAGGGAATCCCATGGCAGGGAAATTACTCTTCATGGCTTGAACAGAAAGCAAAAAGACTTGAGGCTGAAGAAAAGGGAAATGTAAAAAGGAGAAAAATACTTGAAAGAGAGCTCGATTGGGTAAGAATGTCACCCAAAGCCCGTCATGCAAAATCAAAAGCCCGACTTGGTGCATATGAGAATCTTCTTAACCAGGATGTAAAGCAGAAGGAAGAAAAGCTTGAGATATTCATTCCAAACGGACCAAGGCTGGGTGATAAGGTCATTGTTGCCACTCACCTTTCAAAATCGTTTGGTGATAAACTTCTGTTTGAGGATATGGAATTCACTCTGCCGCCAAACGGAATAGTTGGCGTAATCGGACCGAATGGAGCAGGAAAAACTACCCTGTTCAGGATGATTATAAAACAGGAGCATGCTGACAAAGGTGATTTTGAGGTAGGAGAAACTGTGACATTAGGATATGTTGATCAGTCACATTCAGAGATTGATCCTCAGAAAACTGTATATGAAGTGATTTCAGGTGGCCAGCAGGATGTGATGGTGGGGAACAGGCTTGTAAATGCAAGAGCTTATGTTGCGAGATTCAATTTTACCGGGGCTGACCAGGAGAAAAAATGTGGAGTATTATCAGGCGGAGAAAGGAACAGGCTTCATCTTGCTCTTACACTAAAATCGGGGGCTAATGTACTTCTGCTCGATGAACCAACGAATGATATTGATGTAAATACAATGAGAGCGCTGGAAGAGGGGCTCGAAAACTTTGCCGGATGTGCTGTGATAATCTCACACGACAGATGGTTCCTTGACAGAGTGGCAACTCATATACTTGCCTTTGAGGGAAATTCTAAAGTTGTATGGTTTGAAGGCGGTTATACCGATTATGAAGAGAATTACAGAAAACGGGTGAACAATGCAACGCCTGTAAGAATCAAGTTCAAGAAGCTGATAGGATAAATGCGGATTTAAATCACCTCCCTGGAGAGCACATGCCCCGACCGAAGCGTCGGAGGGTTGGGGGTGGGTTTAAACCCATCATTCGGAAATCCTTTTACATTTTGATCGCGTATGATATTTCCGTTGTGCTGGAATAAAATGGACCTTTGCATTGTCTATTTGAAGATTTACGACCTGTTTCTATCGGTTTGTAGAGCATAATCCGATGTTAAACATTGTTAATTTGATAGTTACTCTGAAGAAAAGTCGGATATTTGAAAACTTTATATAGGAATAAAAACGTTGTTATGAAGAAGAAAGTTCTTAGTGTTTTAAAGAAGAGGATTCTTATTGTTTTGGGAATTGTACTTGCATTTGCTGCTTTAATGGTCTTCAGCCGGATGACATCAAAGAAAAATACAGTTTATTCATATGCTGAGGCAAAAAAAGGACTTTTCGAAATTACAGTCAGTAATTCAGGTGAACTGATAGCAGAAAAATCAGTAGATGTCAGGGGTCCTGTCATTGGTCAGGCCACTGATAATAATAATCGCCAGGAAAATCAGGGACAGCAAGGTGGCCAGAACAGGACCCAGAGCGGCGGACAGACTTCCGGTGCAACCAGCGTTACAGTAGGTGCTGTTCGTACGGGCGGAAGCTCTGGTGGCGGCGGTGGAACAAGTGGCGGTGGCGGCGGCGGCATGGG
>JAHEYW010000098.1:0-1612 GCA_023251395.1 Bacteroidales bacterium | reverse complement strand
GGTGGCGGCGGCGGCATGGGCGGTGGCATGGGTGGAAACATGCGTGCACAGGAGCTGAAAATTCAGGAAATAGTCCCGGAAGGAACAATAGTTCAGAAAGGCGATTTCATTGCCCAGCTCGACAGATCAAGTTATACAAACACTCTTAAAACTGAACTCGATAATCTTACAACATTGCAGAATAATGTCTCGATGAAGATCCTCGATACTGCAGTAGTACTCACAAACCTGAGAGACGAAATAAAAAACCAGACTTATGTTGTTGAAGAAGCTGCAATAACTCTTGAGCAATCAAAATATGAACCACCTGCGACAATACGTAAAGCAGAGATGGACCTTGAGAGGCAAAAAAGGGCGCTGGAGCAGAAGAAAAAAACTTATTCCCTTAAAGTAGCTCAGAATATTTCAGATATTCAGAATAAGAAAATAGAACTCGCAAGAAAGCAACGGTATGTTGATGACCTTCAGAATTTTCTAGCACAATTTACTGTAACAGCCCCTTCTTCCGGAATGGTAATTTATAAGAAAGACCGTGACGGTTCAAAGAGAAAAGAGGGTTCCCAGATTAATGCTTTTGATATGGTGGTGGCAACCTTACCTGACCTGTCAACAATGATGTCTAAAATATATGTGAATGAGATTGATATAGCCAAAGTGAAGGTAGGACAGAGAACTGATGTTATTGTTGATGCATTTCCGAAAAAACAATATATGGGAACTGTATCATATATCGCCAACGTGGGAGAGGTGCTTCCTAATTCAGATGCCAAGATGTTTGAAGTTCAGATCAAAATAGATGGTGATGATCCTGATCTCAGACCTGCAATGACTACCAGCAATAAGATCCATATTAAAACATTTCCGGATGCAGTATTTATACCCACAGAATGTGTTCAGACCGGAGCCGATAGCATTCCCTATGTTATCACAAGGAGTAAAACAAAACACATAGTTGTTCTGGGGGACGCCAATGAGAAAAACATAATTGTTGAAAAAGGCCTTGAAACAGGTACAACAGTATACGTTGTTGCACCAGCTAATGCAGAAAATTACAAGGCAATCGGCGAAAACCTGATCAGTGAGATCAAAGGAAAATTACATGCGAAAAAATAGCTTGCTTGTTAAGCAAAGTATAATCATAAAAGGGGCCTTAATAAGCCCCTTTTTCATTTCTTACACCCCTGCGACTAAGCTTTAAACATGTCATTTTAATAAAGTTAATTATTTTCTATTTTATCTATTTCTGCCCCCCATAAATAAATTTGACATCTGAGTTCTGTTAGCTTAACTTTGCTCAATAATTCCTTAAATCAAAGGTGTTTAATACGTACTTTAAAGATCTTTGAATATGAAAACAACAGTTATTCTCCTCCCGCTCTTTTTCTTTATAAGCAATATAAGCTTAAGAGCCCAGGAGCCACAGAAAAATGATTTTCAGAAGATCACTGGGAAAGACTTTTATGCATTTGGCAGAACTGCTGATGTCAGCCTTAAGAATATTTCAGTCATACAGATACCGGTAAAAGGCGATACCCGGGCTACCCTCAAGAAGAAGATAAAGGCATCCGATTCACGAAAATCAAATATTGAAAATACAATAGCTTATAAATTT
>JAHEYW010000097.1 GCA_023251395.1 Bacteroidales bacterium | reverse complement strand
AACCGCCTTTTTATTGCTGTCGAATTCAACAACCCCATATCTTTGCGGATCTGTAACATAGTATCCGAAAATACAGGCTCCACTCTTCATTAGAGAGGTTTTCAGAAGAGTCTCTCCGAAACCATGTCCATAGAAGATATTGTCTCCAAGTATCATACAAACAGTATCATTCCCGATAAATTTCTCGCCGAGGATAAACGCCTGTGCTAGCCCGTCAGGTGAAGGTTGCTCAATATATGTAAAACTTATTCCAAGTGATTTTCCATCTCCGAGCAGATCTCTGAAACCTGGAAGGTCTCTTGGAGTGGAAATGACAAGTATATCTTTTATACCGGCAAGCATAAGTACTGACAGAGGATAATATATCATCGGCTTGTCATAAACCGGCAGCATCTGTTTTGATATTGAATTTGTTATGGGGTAAAGTCTAGTTCCTGCCCCTCCTGCAAGAATGATTCCTTTCATATGATTTTTAATTAGATTTTGATATTGTTTCTTGTCCTGATCTTGTCTGTCAGCCCCTACCGCTCTAAGCTCTACTCTCCACGCTCCATGCCCTGAGCCCTATGCCTTCAATCATCTTCTTCCTATACCATAATAAATAAATCCGGCTTTCTTAATCTCTTCCGGATTATAGATGTTCCTTCCATCAAATATTACCTTATTTCTCATAATTTTCCCCAGTTTTTCCAGGTCCGGCATTCTGAATTCCGGCCATTCAGTAATTAGTGCAAGTGCATCGGCATTTTCAAGTGCTGCATAGGGCTCATCGGCATATACGATCTTGTTACCCATCAGGCTCTTGATTTCGTTTATCGCCACAGGGTCATATACCTTAACTGATGCGCCTTCCTTCATAAGAAGATCAATCAGAACAAGTGATGAAGCTTCCCTGATATCGTCGGTATGTGGTTTGAAGGAAAGACCCCAGAGGCCTATAGTCTTGTTATTCAGGTTATTATGAAAATGTTTCTTGATCTTTGCAAATAAAATTGTCTTCTGGAATTCATTAGCTCTCTCTGTCGCTTTTACAACATTAAGCTCATAACCATTATCATTTGCTGTTTTGATCAGCGCTTTTACATCTTTTGGAAAGCATGATCCTCCATACCCAACACCCGGGTATATAAATTTATTTCCGATTCGAGAGTCACTACCGATCCCCCTTCGAACCTCATTTACATCTGCACCCAGGATATCGCATAAATTAGCTATTTCATTAATGAAACTTATCCTTGTAGCCAGCATTGCATTTGCAGCATATTTTGTGATCTCGGCGGATGCGATATCCATAAACAGGATCGGGTGGTTATTCAGGAGAAATGGCATATAAAGTTTTTTCATTATCTCTTCTGCTTTTTCTGAATCAATTCCGATTACAATTCTCTCAGGCTTAAGAAAATCATCTATTGCTGATCCTTCTTTCAGAAATTCAGGATTGGATGCGACATCAAAACTGATCTTAAGGTTTCTCTTTTCGACCTCTTTTTTTATTACCGTTCTGACTATTTCGGCAGTACCAACCGGAACTGTACTTTTGGTAACTACCACGCAATATTTTTTTATGTATTTTCCTATTTCTGAGGCTACTTTCTTTACATTCTTCAGGTCTGCACTTCCGTCGTCGCCAGGAGGCGTTCCAACGGCGATAAAGATCACTTCTGCGCCTTCAATACCTTTCCTTATATCTGTAGTAAAATCGAGATTGGACTTTTCTATATTTCTTCTTATCATTATATCAAGTCCGGGTTCATAAATTGGAACAATCCCATTCCTGAGCAATTTTACCTTTTCAGCATCCACATCAACACAGGTTACCTTAATCCCGGTTTCAGCAAAACAGGTTCCGGTAACGAGTCCAACATACCCGGTTCCAATCACCGCAATTTTCATAGACTAAATAATTATGTTATAACCAAATTCTTTCGCATTTGCAAAGATAATAGAAGTAGTGAGATTTGGAAGAGGAAGCTGGAAGAGGAAGTCGGAAGTCGGATGTCCGAAGACGTAGTTAGATCGCACACCTCGTACCACACACCCCGTACCCTTCATTAACACAATGAAAATCTTCATTTTATTGCACAAATATTCAAAAAATATCTATCTTTGCGAGCAATTTTTTATAAACATAATGTCTAACTTATTAATTATTAGATTATTAAATTTAAATCATGACTGAAAGTAAAGGAAAAGCAACCAAGAGTGCTAAGACAGAAAAAACTGAGAAGACTGAAAAACCAGTTAGGAAACCCAGAACTAAAACCTCTTCCGGAAAACCTGAAGATGAGGATGGAAAAAATGAACTTATCATTAAGGATGCCACAGGAATAGTTTCTGAAGCATTGGAAAATGATGTTGTTGCTGGAAATGTTGATCCATCAGCAGAAATTACCAGCGGGAAAAGAGAACCGAAATCAGAAGTTTCAGAAAAAAGAAGTGCTCCGACAAATGAAGAATTTGACTGGGATGCATATGAAACTGAAGAGCTTCGTGCATCGCCCAAATATGTTGAATACGAAAGTATGTATGATAAAACTTTGTCAACTATAGCTGTTGATGAGGTTGTTACAGGAACAGTAATCCAGATGACAAACCGTGAGGTTGTTATCAATATTGGTTATAAATCAGAAGGTGTTGTCAGTCTGAATGAATTCAGGTACAATCCTGGTCTGAAAGTTGGTGATACCGTTGAGGTATATGTTGAGAGCCAGGAAGACAAAAAAGGACAGCTGGTTCTTTCCCATAAGAAAGCACGTGCTATGAATTCATGGGACAGAGTAAATGCTGCTCTGACAAATGATGAAGTGATCACCGGTTATATTAAATGCCGTACAAAGGGAGGTATGATTGTTGATGTATTTGGCATTGAAGCATTCCTTCCGGGTTCACAGATAGACGTTAAGCCAATTCGCGATTATGACGTGTTCGTGAATAAGACAATGGAATTCAAGGTTGTTAAAATTAACCAGGAATTTAAGAACGTTGTTGTTTCACATAAAGCTCTTATCGAAGCTGAACTTGAACAGCAGAAGAAGGAGATTATTGCAAAGCTTGAAAAAGGACAGGTTCTTGAAGGAACCGTTAAAAATATTACTTCCTATGGTGTATTTATTGACCTTGGAGGTGTTGATGGACTTATACATATTACTGACCTTTCATGGGGCAGGGTTAACCATCCGGAGGAAATCGTTCAGCTCGATCAGAAACTCAATGTTGTAATTCTTGATTTCGATGATGACAAGAAGAGAATTGCTCTTGGTCTGAAACAGCTTACACCTCACCCATGGGATTCTGTTGATCCTAATCTCAAGGTTGGTGACAAGGTTAAAGGCAAAGTAGTCGTTATGGCTGATTACGGGGCGTTTGTGGAAATTGCCACAGGTGTTGAAGGACTTATCCATGTATCAGAAATGTCATGGTCGCAGCACCTCCGCAGTGCACAGGAATTCATGAAAGTAGGTGATGAAGTTGAAGCTGTTATTCTGACACTCGACAGGACCGAAAGAAAAATGTCGCTCGGAATTAAGCAGCTGAAACCTGATCCATGGCAGAACATCGATGATAAGTATTCAATTGGAAGCAAGCATACTGCAAAAGTCAGAAACTTTACAAACTTTGGCGTATTTGTTGAGATTGAAGAAGGAGTTGACGGACTGATTCATATTTCAGACCTTTCATGGACTAAAAAGATAAAGCATCCGGCTGAGTTTACAGCTATCGATGCAGAAATAGAAGTTGTTGTTCTTGAAATAGATAAAGAAAACAGAAGACTCAGCCTTGGACACAAGCAGCTTGAAGAAAATCCATGGGATGTTTTTGAAAAGCTATTTGTTGTTGATTCAATTCACGAAGGAACAGTGGTTGAAGTTTTTGACAAGGGTGCAATCGTTGCATTACCTTATGGTGTTGAAGGATTTGTAACTCCTAAACATCTGGTAAAAGAAGACGGTTCTGTTGCAAAAGTTGAAGAAAAACTCATGTTCAAAGTGATTGAATTCAACAAATCTGCAAAGAAAATCATTGTTTCTCACAGCAGAGTTTTTGAAGATGAGAGAAGAGCATCTGAGGCACAGGTGAAAAAAGCAGAAGCAGAGCCTGTAAAGAAATCCACAAGAAAAGCCAAATCCACAATTGAAAAAACCACCCTTGGTGATATTTCAGAATTGGCGGCTTTGAAAGAAGAAATGGAAGAAAAACAAAATAAATCTACCAAGAAATAGAAATTTTTGCTAAATTTAGGGTAGAAAAAAATCTTACCATTATGGATTTCAATATTGAAAGCCGGAATAACAGTACAGTTATTCAGATACAGTCAGAAAAGCTTGATACACACATAGCTCCTGCTCTTAAATCTGAACTGGTACTCGTTTCAGGCAAGGGTGAGAAAAATATCATCCTTGATCTTAAAAAATGTCAGTACTGTGATTCTTCAGGTCTGAGCGCTATTCTTGTAGCAAACAGACTGTGCAAAAATGCAGGTGGTACTTTCGTCCTCTGCGGGCTTAATGAAGCCGTGGAAAGACTTATCACCATTTCACAACTCGACACGGTGCTCTCAATATCAAGCACTGTGGATGAAGCAGAGAAGATGATCTCATAGTGCTGAAGACATTGCGGAGTGTCAATGAAACTGACCATACTTGGTAGTAGTTCTGCATTGCCCACTTCAGAAAGATATCCTAGCGCTCATTTGCTTAATGCAGATGAGCGCTTTTTTTTGATAGACTGTGGTGAGGGAACCCAGATGCAGCTCAGGAAATGCCACATCAGGTTTGCTAAAATCAATCATATATTTATTAGCCACCTCCATGGCGATCATATTTTCGGAATTTATGGACTCCTTTCAACCTTCAGCCTGATGGGAAGGAAGACTCCACTTCATCTTTATGCACCCGAAAATTATGACCAGATCCTTAAATCACATCTTCAGGATTTTGATATTCACCTTGATTATAAAATCATTTTTTGCCCTCTGAAAGGAAATGACCCAGTTCAGATACTCAATGATAAATATCTTACTGTAACATCATTACCCCTGAAACACAGGATACAGTCATATGGATTCATATTCAGGGAAAAACAAGCTCTCCGAAAAATTGTCAAGGAGAGTATTTCAAAGTACAGGATCCCCATTTCCATGATGTCATCAATAAAAAATGGAGAAGATTTCATCACAGAGAAGGGGATAATTGTAAAAAATGAGGATATTACAACTCCTCCACCTGAACCACTTTCTTATGCCTATTGCAGTGATACAAAATATTTTGCGAGATTATCTTCGATGGTAAAAGATGTAAGTGTACTTTATCATGAAGCAACTTTTGATAAAGAAAATAAGAAACTGGCAACTCTGACAGGTCATTCCACAACAATCGATGCTGCTAATGTAGCTTCCAAAGCTGGCGCTGGAGCGTTGATTATCGGACATTTCTCTGCCCGGTACAAAAATATCACTGCACTTGTACAGGAAGCACAGGAGGTATTCCCGGCAACGTATCCGGCAATTGATGGTAAAACCTACGACCTGGGAACTCTTTTATCTTTCTAAAACTTGGTTAACTTTGGAAGGTTAATTCTGAAAATCATATAAAGTGCCTGAAAAAATATTAATACTGGATTTCGGATCACAGTATACTCAACTAATAGCAAGACGGATAAGGGAACTTAATGTCTACTGTGAGATTTATCCTTTCAATCACTTTCCACCGGTTGACCAATTTACTAAGGGAGTAGTCCTTTCCGGAAGTCCTTTCTCTGTGCGTGATACCAATGCCCCATTCCCAAACCTGAATAATATAAAAGGCGTACTTCCTCTTCTTGGAGTCTGTTATGGAGCTCAGTTCCTTGCACACAATTTTGGTGGTGAGGTAAAGCCTTCAGGCTCCAGAGAGTATGGAAGGGCTAACCTTCAATATATTAATAATGAAGATGAGTTGTTCAAAGGTGTTTCTAAAGGAACACAGGTATGGATGTCACATGGTGACACTATCGTGAGAATTCCTGAGAATTATAGAATCATCGGGTCAACATCTGATGTAGAAGCGGGTGCTTATCATATTGAAGGTGAAAAAACATGGGGCATTCAATTCCACCCTGAAGTATATCACACATCTGAAGGGAAACAGATACTTGAAAATTTTGTGGTTAATATCTGTGGATGCAAACAGGATTGGACACCCGGTTCTTTTGTTGAATCGGCAATAAAAGATATCAGGGATAAAATTCAAAATGAAAAAGTGATCCTTGGCCTTTCCGGAGGCGTTGATTCCTCTGTGGCTGCATCAATTCTTAACAAGGCGATAGGAAAAAACCTTACCTGCATATTTGTAGATAACGGACTTCTGCGGAAGAATGAATTTGAAAACGTACTCGAATCATACCTTGGACTGGGACTTAATGTCGTTGGCGTTGATGCCGGAGAGAGATTTCTTTCGGAACTTGAAGGGGTAAGTGACCCGGAGAAAAAGAGAAAAATAATTGGCAGGGTATTTATTGACGTTTTTAACGAAGAAGCTCATAAAGTGAAGGATGTGAAATGGCTGGCTCAGGGAACTATTTACCCTGATGTTATCGAATCAGTTTCGGTTAACGGACCATCAGCAACAATAAAATCACACCACAATGTTGGCGGGCTTCCTGAAAAAATGCAACTGAAGATAATTGAACCACTGCGTTTACTTTTCAAGGATGAAGTAAGACGAGTAGGGCAGGCACTGGAACTACCGGATTATATTCTTAAACGACATCCTTTCCCTGGGCCAGGCCTTGCAATAAGATTACTCGGTTCTATTTCAAGAGAAAAACTGTCTATCCTTAAAGAAGCTGACAATATTTTTATTGAAGGTCTGAAAAATAATAACCTGTATGATAAGGTATGGCAGGCCGGGGTAATCCTTTTGCCGGTTCAATCAGTGGGTGTAATGGGAGATGAAAGAACTTATGAGAATGCTATCGTTTTAAGAGCAGTTGTCTCTACCGATGGAATGACAGCCGACTGGTCGCATCTGCCTTATGAATTCCTTGGTCAGATTTCAAATGAGATAATAAATAAAGTAAAAGGTATTAACAGGGTGGTTTATGATATAAGCTCTAAACCTCCCAGTACAATAGAATGGGAATAATTGTCCCTGCTTTAAACAATTTAGGCGCCGGACTGTTGGAATCAATGGACATTAAATTAAGAAATTATTAATTTGTCATGAAAAGAAAAATCATTGGAGTAGTATTAGGATTGCTCTTAGTATTTGTAGCATTTCCAACTGTTTCAGCACAATCTTTTAACGATGGTGCATTCAAATTTGCAAGGACACTTGGCCTTATTGACGCATTCTATGTAGATACGGTTAATATGTCGAGCCTGACTGAAAAGGCTATAGTTGAAGTCCTAAGGTCCCTGGATCCGCACTCATCTTATATTTCTGCAAAAGATGTAAAAGAAATGAACGAACCCCTCAATGGAAATTTTGATGGTATAGGAATCCAATTCAATATACTCCATGATTCAATAGTAGTTATTGAACCGATTCCTCATGGACCCTCTGAAAAAGTAGGACTGAAGGCAGGTGACCGTATAGTTGCAATTAATGATGAAAAAGTTGCAAGTGTTAAGATCTCAACAGCAGGAGTCAGAAGCCGGCTTATGGGACCTAAAGGGACGAAAGTAAATATCAGCATTTTCAGGCAGGGTGAAAAAAAACTGCTGACCTTTACTATAATAAGGGATAAAATTCCAATCTTTAGTCTCGATGCTTCATATATGATTAATAATGAGACCGGTTACATAAAGCTGAATAAATTTGCTGCCACAACAGAAAAAGAATTTGTAGAAGCACTCTCTAATCTCCCTGTTAACAATATGAAGAGCCTTATCATTGACCTGAGAAATAACCCCGGAGGATATATGCTGGCTGCTGATTCTCTTGCCGATCATTTTCTTTCTGGTCAGAAGCTGGTTGTTTATATGCAGGGAAGAAGAACTCCTAAAGAAGAATTCCGGTCAACAGGAAAAGGCGATCTTACCAAAACCTGCCTTGCAGTACTAGTTGATGAAGGGTCAGCTTCTGCAAGCGAGATATTTACGGGTGCTATGCAGGATTGGGACCGGGGTGTTGTAATCGGGAGAAGATCATTTGGAAAAGGTTTGGTCCAGAATGGTTTTTATCTCACAGATGGATCCCAGATCAGGCTGACAATTGCCCGTTATTATACACCTACAGGAAGATCAATTCAAAGTCCGTATAGTGATGGCTATCAGAGGTATATGGATAATTTTGCAAAAAGGTTTACTGATGGCGAACTGATGTCGGCTGACTCAACTCACTTCCCCGATTCCTTAAAATATTTTACCAAGGTGAACCGGCGAACAGTTTTTGGAGGAGGGGGGATTATGCCCGACGTTTTTGTCGGAGCTGATACCTCAAACTATTCCGATTACTACCGCGACTTAATCAGAAAAAATGTATTCAATACCTTTACCCTTGAATATATCGACAAAAACCGGAACAGGATAAAATCTAACTATAATACCTTTGATGCCTTCAAAGCAAATTTCTCATTTTCTCAGGAAGAGCTGAATGTATTTATTAAAGAAGGTGAAAAAGCCGGAGTGAAATTTGTGCAAAAAGACTATGATGTGTCAAAAGTTGAAATATTGAAAGTCCTTAAAGCTCTTGTGGCAAACGATGTTTGGCAAACAACAGAATACTTCAGGATCATTAATGAAGGTGATCCGGTAATCGAGAAGGCAATTAAGGTTGTCTCAGATGAAAAGAACTACAGAAGAATACTGGGGTATAAATAGATTGGTGCCGGGTGCTGGTTGCTGGGTGATGGAAATCCGCAATCCGCAATCCGCAATCCGAAATTTATTTGTCCTCTTTCGTTCATATGAAGATAATAGCGAAGACTCTTTATGGGCTTGAACAGGTTCTTGCAGATGAACTTGGTATTTTAGGCTGCAAAGATATTGCCATTGCCAACAGGGCAGTCATCTTTACAGGTGATTTAAAGACCCTGTATATGGTAAATTATATGGCCAGGACAGCCCTTTCATTTCTTGTAACAATAAAAGAATTCCGCATAAACTCAGTAGATGACCTCTACCAGAAAAGCCTTCGTATTGATTGGGAAGAATATATGGATGCTGATAAAACATTCTCGGTAACTGCTGTTGTTAATTCCCGATTCTTTAATCACTCTGGTTTTGCAGCACTAAAGCTGAAAGATGCAGTAGCAGATTATTTCAGAAATAAGGCGGGAAGACGTCCAAACGTGGATACCAGTGATCCTGAGATAATTATAAACCTTCACATTAGTAACGACAGGGTAACTATTTCTCTTGATTCTTCAGGAATCCCTCTTTTTAAAAGAGGATACAGACAGGAACAGGGTATTGCTCCACTCAATGAGGTACTGGCTGCAGGAATGCTCTTTTTATCAGGATGGGATGCCAAATATGATCTGACTGACCCGATGTGCGGGTCTGGTACAATTTCTGTGGAGGCTGCCCTGATTTCCACAAACACACCTCCCGGTAAATTCAGAAAAACATTCGGGTTCCAGAAATGGAACAATTATAATGCTGATCTTTTTGCAAATGTTTCAGAAACAGCTGATGCAGGTATAAGAGTATCATTGGTCACAATTCATGCCTCTGATATTTCGGAAGTTGCAGTGAATCTGGCATCAAGGAATATTCAGAATGCGGGAATAAGCAGCTCTGTTTCTCTTAATGTTGCCGATTTCAGTACACTTAGAGCAGATGGTGATAAGGGGTTCCTCATAATAAATCCTCCTTATGGTGAAAGAATGGATACTGATGAAGGATACACAATATACAGCATGATCGGAACAACATTAAAACATAGTTTTCCCGGCCATGTTGCCTGGATAATTTCGTCAAACAATGAAGCTTTGAAGCATGTAGGGCTTAAACCTTCAAAGAAGTATGCATTATACAATGGTTCGCTCGAATGTAATTTCCTGAGATATGATTTATATCAGGGAAGCCACAAAGCCGGACGGTCATAAAATCATCGCTTGTAGTAATTTTACCTAACAAATTCATTTGTTGATCAAAAAAATGCAACAAAAGTTTAAAAAAGAATAAAGTGACTGGTGTAAATTTTGCTTACTTTAGATTTTTATTATATTTGTTATCAGAAAATAAATTGTGACAATTCTTAATATGAAGCTTAGATGAGCTTTGATGTAGAGAATTACCTTCCGGATCAGGCTGTTGGCAGTATAGTCCTTAAATACAAGGGCAATATTGACTCTGACGTTATAAATCATGTACTCGATACCGTCGAAGGCAAGATGGTTGAGGTAAATGAACAGTCTAAGCTCAGAAAAAAAGTTTATAATGTTCTGGTTGAAAGCCTTCAGAATCTTTACCACCATGTAGATCCTGTTCCTCCTGATTTTGAAGATCAGTCAGCTGAACGTTTCGGTTTGCTGGTAATATCAAAGGTTGATACAGGGTATAGTATAATCACCGGTAATTTTGTCGATGCCGAACATATTGAAAAGCTGGAGGAAAAAATTAAAAGAATAAACAGATCCAGCCACGAAGAGATAAAAGAGCTTTACAAGTTTATTCTTAATCATCAGAAGATATCTCAAAAAGGTGGAGGCGGCCTCGGACTTGTAGATATTGCGAGAAAAACCGGGAATCCGCTTGATTATTCCTTTAAGGTATATGATGACAAACATTCATTCTTCTACATGAACATTCTTGTTCAGGAAGATAATTAGCATAAATAATTAAAAAACAAAAAGATATGGAACCGATCATAATCGAAGGAACACCCAAGACCCCAACAGTTAAATTTGACTCATCTGAAGGAGTATTTGAAATTAAAGGAAGATCTATTCCTGAAAACTCAGTTGAGTTCTATAAACCACTTGTAGACTGGCTCGATGCATATAAAGAATCTCCTCTGGCAAAGACCACTGTTAATATCAAGCTTGAGTATTTCAATACCAGCTCCTCAAAATGTATCCTTGATGTATTCAAGAAGCTTGAGGCAATCCACAAGGCAAAGAACGAAGTTGAGGTTAACTGGTATTATGAAGAAGATGATGAGGATATGCTCGAAGCAGGAGAGGATTACGAATCTATTATCAGGGTACCATTCAAGATGATCGAAATTGTTGAATAGCTCATTGATTTTTGATTAAGATCGGTTGGTTCCAAAAATAAAGAGGCTGTCTCATTGAGGCAGCCTCTTTATTTTTATGATGTTTCTGATTTTTAATCACCCTTTCCGGCTCTTCCCAGGAGAACCTCAA
>JAHEYW010000299.1 GCA_023251395.1 Bacteroidales bacterium | reverse complement strand
GTTTGGCTGAACTCATTAAACATGGAGCGATCTGCGATGAAGAATTACTCTCAATAATCGAAAGTAATACAGGTCTGATAAAATCAAGAGACCAGAATTTTCTTACTGACCTGATTGGAAGATCAGTTGAAATTAAGGCTGTGGTAGTAAGAGAAGACGAAAAAGAAACTGGCAGAAGAATGATACTTAATTTCGGCCATACATTCGGACATGCCATTGAGGCCCATACTGGTATGAAACACGGTTTTGCTGTTGCAGCCGGTATGATAATAGCAGCTGATATCTCCGTTGAGTCAGGAATTCTTGAAAGAAAAGACAAAGAAAGATTATCTGCCCTGTTAGGCGAGCTAGGCCTTATTAAACCCTACGAAATCACTACCAGACGATTTCAGGAGCTCATCGCCAGTGACAAGAAGAAATCAGGTGATGCGGTAAATTTTGTTTTGATAGAAAAAATCGGAAAATCAGTCGTGAAGAAAATTTCAGTTCCGGTGCTGATCGAAAAGTACAAATCAATTTACTCTATATCATGAAGGTAGAAGTCACAGGTAAGGTTATTTCAGGCATAGTTGAGGCTCCGGCTTCAAAGAGTGCGATGCAAAGATATGTGGCAGGTGCTCTTCTTGCCAGAGGTGAATCACGCATCTTTTCGCCAACTTTCTGCGAAGATTCCAGGGCTGCAATGAGTATAGCGGAAGCTCTGGGAGCGAGAGTAGAAATAAAACCTGATCATGTTATAATCACTGGTGGTTTCAATCCCGTTAGTAATAAAATATTTTGTGGAGAATCTGGTCTTGCAACGAGAATGTTCACACCGATAGCTGCACTGCATAATGAAGTAATTATTGTAGATGGTAAAGGATCAGTGCTAAAGAGGCCATTGAATATGATGGAATCTCCATTGAGAGAACTTGGTGCAGAAGTTGAACTTTTAAATGGCTTTCTGCCTATGAGGGTAAAAGGTCCGATTAAAGGGGGGAATATACATACCGACGGATCAATCAGTTCCCAGTTTATAACAGGTCTCCTTATGGCTCTTGCAGTAGTAAAGGACAACAGTGTGATAAATGTGACAAAATTAACAAGTAAACCTTATATTGACCTCACCATCAGTGTACTGAAAGATTTCGGGATTGAAGTCATCAATTATAATTATGAGAGGTTTGAAATAAGAGGTAATCAGAAATACAGGCCCGGGGACTATACTGTTGAAGGTGATTGGAGCGGAGCTGCTTTCCTTCTGGTGATGGGTGCAATAGGTGGTAAGGCTGAAATTAAAAACCTCAACATTGATTCAGTTCAGGCCGACAAAGCTATTTCTGATGTTATCTCTAAGGCAGGAGCAACAGTTCAGAGATCAGGAAATTCAATAACTGTTACAAAAAATGAGCTTCATCCTTTTATATACGATATTACTGATTGTCCTGACCTGGCACCACCAATGGTAGTTCTTGCACTTGCCTCCAGGGGAAAAAGTATCATTAAGGGAACCGAGAGGCTTAAATCGAAAGAAAGTGACAGGGGAAAAGTACTGGAAGATACAATGACACTACTAGGAGGAAGGATAAGAAACCTGGGAGACTCAATTGAAATTGAAGGAAATGGAGAGCTTAATGGAGGTACAGCCGATGCTTGCAATGATCACCGGATTGCGATGGCACTTGCAGTGGCATCGCTGATTAGCAAGTCGACTGTGACAATAAAGGGTATGGAAAGTATTAACAAATCATATCCCGAATTTATTGATGATTTTCTTATACTTGGTGGAAAGGTTAAACAGCTATAAATTATGGATCTATGAATACTTTTGGTACTATTTTCAGAGTTTCTGTTTTTGGTGAATCACATGGTCCGGCGATCGGCGTAACTATAGACGGATGTACCCCGGGTATTCCTCTTAAGGCCGACGATTTTACAGCTGACCTTCTCCGAAGGAAAAGCGGTAAAAAAGGTACCACGCCAAGGATAGAGGGAGATATCCCGGAAATACTTAGTGGAATAAAAGATGGTTTTACTACCGGGGCACCGATAACTATCATTACACGAAACGAAACAATGAGATCTTCCGATTATGATAATTTTGCCACTGTACCACGCCCCGGACATGCAGATTTTGTTTCAAGGAGAAAATATTCAGGTTTTTCAGATAACAGAGGTGGAGGACATTTTTCCGGGCGTATTACATGGGGTCTGGTTGCAGCAGGAGTGATAGCAAAAAAAATAATATCTCCCATTATTATCAAAAGCACACTGATTGAAGCCGGAGGGTCAAATAGTATTGAAGAGGCAGTTGAAAAGGCAACAGCTGAAGGTGATTCAATTGGCGGGATAATTGAATGCAGGGCAGAAAATATGCAAATTGGACTGGGTGAGCCATTTTTCTATCCGGTAGAGGCTGTTATCAGTCATCTGGTTTTCTCAATTCCTGCAACAAAAGGAATCGAATTTGGGGCAGGATTTGCATCTGCAAAGATGAGAGGTTCTGAGCATAATGATCCCTTTATTGATGAAAATGGAAAAACATCTTCAAATAACAACGGAGGTATTAATGGGGGGATATCCAATGGTAATGATCTTTTATTCAGGGTCGTTGTTAAACCAACCTCATCAACTGGTGTTGAACAGCATACCTTTGATTTCAATAAAGGAGAGATTTCAACCCTTAAAGTGACTGGAAGACATGATTCTTGTATTGCTTTAAGGATCCCTGTAATTATTGAAGCGGCAGCAGCTATTGCACTTGCAGATCTTTACCTGATTGACAGGGGAATTAATGGAGTAAGAGGTCAGGATTGATCAATATGATTTTTCATTCATCCTGATGATAAGAGCTTTCTTAGTTTTTGAAGTTATTTTAAATCTGTCATCTATTCTCTCATTAATAATCCATGCAATTTTCCCTCCTGTTTCAAGAATAAGGGATCGCTCTTTATCATAAATGGAATACCGTTTATCAGTAAAATAATCACTTAGTTTTTTCTTTTGCTTCATACCTAGAGGATAAAACGAATCCCCGTGCTTCCACCTTCTGATTATTAATGGAAAAAGGACCTTTCCTGCATCGAAACACCCAATATTCTG
>JAHEYW010000096.1 GCA_023251395.1 Bacteroidales bacterium | reverse complement strand
AAATTGAAAATTCCTTCAATCTGACCAGGTGATTTCAAGATTGCAATACTCCTAGATCCCACGACTCCAAGACTCTCAGACTGCACGACTTAAAAAAATCATATTGCACGAAATATTTCCCTGAAACAGGCGTTTTAGTAATATAAATCTAAACTGCCTATGGGATTAAATTCTACTCCTTTTATTTCATATCACCAGATTAACACGGAGAATATTGACCTGATATGCGACGTTTATGGTTTTAATAGAGAATTTTCAGATGTTTTCGACCTGCTTGGTGAATATGAACCTCTGCCTGAGGATGATCTGATAAGCTCATTGATTGAGCATGTGCGACAAGTGAGATAATTGCCGTAAAAAACACAGAAAATTTATTCTGTGTTTTTTGTTGCATATATTAATTCAATATGATATATTTGTGATATCAAATTAATATCATATACAATGAAACAAGAACTGACATTTAAACCCGTTTCGGGTTACGTGGTTTTACTGATTACCATACTTGTTCTGGCAGCAACAATAACTTCATTTGCTTATGGAGTGGTATGGCTGGGTGTGCTATTGGCAATACTGTTTGTTTTTCTTACGATCGGATTTACCGTAGTAAATCCTAATGAGTCATGTGTTCTGGTTCTTTTTGGCGCCTACAAGGGCACTATAAAGGATAATGGCTTCTTCTGGGTTAATCCGTTTTTTGTACGGCGCAATATTTCGCTCAGAGCACGAAACTTTAACAGCGAGCCTATTAAGGTGAATGATAAGATTGGTAACCCGATTAAAATCGGGCTGGTGCTGGTCTGGAAAGTCTCCAATACTTATCAGGCAGCTTTTGAAGTAGATGATTACCAGCATTTTGTGCTCGTGCAAAGTGATGCAGCTTTGAGGAAACTGGCAGGTCTCTATCCTTATGATAATTTTGAAGATCATGAAGCTGTTGTAACTCTCAGGAGCGGAGGTGAAGAAGTTAATGTTGAGCTCGAACGCGAGATCAGGGAGAGACTTACTATTGCCGGGATATTTGTAATTGAAGCAAGGATCAATTATATCGCCTATGCCGAAGAGATTGCAAATGCCATGTTGAGAAGGCAACAGGCAACTGCAGTTGTTGCAGCCAGGTTTAAAATCGTTGAAGGTGCTGTTTCTATGGTCCAGATGGCCCTGAATCAACTGTCAGATAAGAAGATCGTTGAGCTGGATGAGGATAAGAAGGCAGCTATGGTCAGCAACCTGATGGTGGTACTTGTCAGCGATAAGGATGCAGCACCTGTTGTAAATGCGGGGACTTTACATAATTAATCATGAGTGAAAAGAAACCATTTGTTCTGCGGATTGCTCCGGAGAAACTTGAAGCCCTGGAGAAGTGGGCTGCAGATGAATTTCGCAGTACCAACGGGCAGATCGAATACATTATCGATCAGGCTCTTCGTAACTCAGGCAGATGGAAATCGAAGTCAGAAACAATAAAGAAGGAGGGATCATGAATCAGGTATTGAGATATACATGCCCCAAATGCGGGGGGAAGCAATATGAGATGGGTGAAATGTGGACCATCGGAAGTCTCTGGACCAGACTATTTGAGATTCATAACAGAAGATTTGTTTTTATCTCATGTCAAAGATGCAGATTCACCGAACTTTTCAAAACTTCACTCAAAAATATTGGTGAAGTATATAATAATCTGGCACGGTAATTATCTGCTACAGGTTCAGAAAATATATGGAATGGCAGGCAGCAATGCCTGCCGTTTCGGTTCTTAGCCGGCTTGCACCAAGGTGAACAGGATCAAAGCCTTTCAGAACCGCTGACCTGACCTCCTCAATAGTAAAATCACCCTCCGGCCCGATCATTATCGTGGCATTTTCCTTTTTTTGGTATGTTTCTGCTATTCTTTTTCGTATCTCAGGCATTTCATTACAATGTGCAATCATCTTTTTTCCCGAAATGTCACCTTGTATGAAATCTTCGAACTTCACAGGATCATTTAATACTGAAAGGTAGGATTTAATTGATTGCTTCATTGCCGAGATTATAATTCCATTTAGCCGTTCTTTCCTGATATCAGTTTTTTCAGAGTTTCTGGAAATCAATGGAGTAATTTCATCAATCCCCATCTCCACACTTTTCTCAATAAACCATTCAAATCTCTCCGGATTCTTCAGTGGTGATATGGCAATATGCAGCCGGTAATCCCTTTTCTCAAACTCATGTATAATGTTCAGTATCCTTATTTTGCATGAATTTTGATCTGGTTCATCTATCTCACCTTCATATAGATTGCCTTTGCCATCAATCAGTTTTAACTGTGTACCTTTCTTCATCCGAAGTACACGAATACAATGTTTCGACTCTTTGGAATCAAGAGTCCAGTGATCTCCAGTTATTCCCGGTGCATAAAAGATCTGCATAGAATATCTTTTTACACAAAAATATATAAATTACAGCAATGAAAATAGGCCTGCTTTCTGATACACATGGATGGATACACCCATCAGTATTTAATCACTTTGAGGTTTGTGATGAGATATGGCATGCGGGTGATATAGGTAATCTTAAAACAGCTGATACTCTTGCCTCATTCAAACCATTAAAGGGTGTTTATGGCAATATTGACGATGCTGTTGTCAGAAGTATATTCCCTGAAAGTATCAGATTCAAGGCAGAGGAGATGAATATCTGGATAACTCATATTGGTGGAACTCCGGGAAATTATTCACCAAAGGTAAAGGCAGAAATATACAATTCTCCCCCGGATATATTTATCTGCGGACATTCTCACATTGCTAAAGTTCTGTTTGACAAACGCGCGGGCTCTCTTTATATCAACCCTGGTGCTGCCGGGTATTCCGGATTCCATAAATATATGACAATCGTCAGATTCAGCATAACAGGGAAAAATATTCATGATATGGAGCTGATCGAATTAGGTGAAAGGGGGAAAGTTATTATTTGATCATCTTCTTTCCGGCTGCTCCTCAAGATTATCAGAACTCATCCTCTGGATGAACCTTTCAACCCTGTTCTGAAGAGATATCATATATGAATATGGTATTCTCACTGTAGACTCAGGATGCTTCCTGTCGCCTGCCTTGGTTGTATTGATTATGTTATTGTAGTTTGTATTGCTTGAGAAGGTAAAAAGAACTCCTCTTATATATGAAAAATAGTACCATGTCGATTCATCTGCTTTGAGATAGATATCAAGCATATCTCCTGTTCTCCTTCGCTGGATCTCAATAAGTCCATCAACATATACATTGATAGGCTGCTGGCCAATAAATCCAATTCCGATTTTGCCTTTTCCCCTGAATGAAGATGTAGGTTCATTCCAGTAAAGCTTAACATCATTCAGCAGGAGTTCGTAACTAAATTCTTTTGGCAGGTTCCTTGATGCTCCTCCGATATCCATTTCCTCTTTTATCTGGCTGGCAATTTGTTCACCAAGAAGATCTTTCATTCCTTTTATGTAGAACTGCGAGTTGAGATTGACGGCCCTAAGGGTTGGCTTCATTCTTATATCATCACTCATTATCTTAAGTGCAGGGTTGGAGAAAAAGAAATCCATTGCAATGATTGCATCAATATTTATTTTTCCGGAATCAGCATTATGAATGTACGATCCGGCAGAATTCATCTTAAGTAGATCAAAGTTAGCCCCGTAACTTATTTTCCCCTCGCCTGAAAGTATGCAGAAGTTATTATCAAAGTTCACTAAATTACCAGGAAGTGTCGGATCAGCGATCTTTTCCTTCTCTGCAACCTTATATAATCCTTTTGACTTATCAAAATAGATGAATCCCTGCGTGTTTACCAGGGGAACATCACTCCATGTTTTTCTGGGAGAAAGAAAAGCCGGATACATATGAGTAGAGTCGATATCAATAAACGAACCTGCAAAGATCAGATTATCATTTATATCCCTTGGTTTGTCTGAAATCGGAATCATAACAGCTTTGGGATCGATCTGGGATTTGAATTTAAGGCTGTAACTTCTTATTTTGCTGCAGTTTTGAATAATACCGCTTTGTCCCAGGAATGTGAGAAATTCGTCGCCTGCAGACAAACTGACATCACCGGTAAAGGTAAAGGCCGGACTAAATTTAAATCCTTGAGTTGCAGCAATATATCCTTTGCCGCCAGAGACTCCCTTGTCGGCTTCAAGAGTAGTGAAACTAATTTGCTGGACCTCTTTGTTTTCGTCAATGTAATTATATACTGCACTTCCTGTGTATCGTTTACTGGATTCTATATTTATACTTCCGGAATGAAGGAGATGTTTGTTATTTACTGCAATAATTGAATTCTGAAGAGTTTTAATTGATGCACGTCTGTAGATATTTACTTTTCCGTTCTCCGGTTGTATAAGCGCGTCAGCTATATGTATATAATTAATGTTTTCTGCTTCAAGATAACCTTTGTCAAGGTGATAGGTTCCTTTCCATGATGAAAATGAAATCGTATCTGCCTGTTTGTTTGTTGACAGGAAGGTCGGTTTCTCCAGCTTATTAAGGTCCTGTTTCAGGAGCTCTTCAGCAGGCATCAGTGTAGTTGATGTTTTTCCTCTTGGCTCCATTGTAAGAAGAGTATCCCTCATGCTGTAAGTGAAATCAGTCATTTTACAGATATACTCAAGTTCAGGCAGTTTGACAAGTGAAGAATCTGTATTTAGTCTGAATCTCGACTGTTCAAGTCCGAAATCGATCACAGTGTTTGCATTCTCTGCGATGAAAGAATACCCGTCTCCCTGCAGGGCCTTAAAGTTATAATTTGCAGTATCAGCCTGGATTGTATTTGAAGCAAATTTATATCCTTTTGATTCTATCCTTGAGTTTGACATATCAATTATTCCGGAACCTTTCAGGGCAGCGGGAGTAAGGATAAGTTTACCATCAAGTGAAGTACCGTTTGCGAACATTTCAAACTTTTTACCCGGGGAATTCGTTGCCAGCCACTCATCTTTATCTGGCATCCATTTTATTGAAACATCCGTACTTTTCAGTTCCGGATACTTCCCTGCATCATCCTTAGCAATGTCAAAGGTTTTTGCCATTGACAGCATTGAATCGGGGAAGAACCTGAATTCATCTGATACAGTGTTTGATGTCAGTCTTTTTAGTTTACCGGAGCTTATCAGGCCTTTGTTACTCAGCGAAAGGTGGTCGTAGATCCGTCCCTTCTCATTATAAACATCATAGCCTTCATCCGGAAGGTTTGAGTAAAACCCGAGTGAATTGTCTTCCTGAATGCTCATGAACTGTCTTGAAGGTTTAAGAATATTCCCTGCAAAAAACTGTCCGGCAAGGTTCATGTCCTTGTTACTGTAATGGTCTATATTGTCATAGGTAAACGGATCTACCCTGAAATAGAAATCTTTCTGTTTATATATACCTTCAAGCCCGGGGATTTTATCATAAAAGATATATGAATAAGTTACCGCATTTATGATAGGATACTGCTGGAGGCTTCTAAGCCCTGACTTATTATCAGGCTGATCGATGTACAATTCGGCAGTGGTAAGCTGAATGAGGCTGTTAATTGGTTTTGTAATAGCATTTCCATAAACATCCCTTTGCTCGGTTTCAACCCTTATTTTAATAGAATCTATTTTCTGCAGCCTTATCTTGAAAGTGTCATAGTTGAAAGTAAAACTATGACCGAAAACTGTGAACAGACCTGCTTCAACAACACCATCAAAAGATATTGACCTGTTTTTCCCTATAACAAGCTGAGAATTATAAGGATACAGTGCCACTTTCTGAGAGTCGCTTAACGCAACCATATCAACGCCATTTACTGCTAACCTGAAATTTCTGAGATCCAGAACCGCATTGTCCCTTGGGGCATTGGTTTCGCTATAAATTGAAATTACGTCATAATCCTTTTTCTTAGCAGCTGCAGAAAGAAAGTGATCTGTTTTCTTTTTTATTGTCACTTCATTATTAACCCTGTCATAGAAAACAAAGCCTTTATTGGCAAGATCTATACACATTCCAGCCACAGATTCTTCCGGCATTTTCATCCACTTTGCAAACTCTGTTACAGGAAAAGTTTCAGAATAGAAATAAGCAGCAAACTGTTTAAGCCGATTTAGAGGATGGTTTTCATCCAGACCCATCAATCTTTCATACGTCCGGAAATCGAAAAATGAGGCGGATTCAAATAACGCTTGTCCGATTGAGGCGCCCCGTGCCCTTGACAGAACGATTTTTGAATCATTCATATTCCATATCAGGTATTCAAAGGACATATCCAATCCATGGAAGGAATCATAATAGGGACTTTTTGATACCGGGTTATTTGTTCTGAATATATTTACCTGTCTGGATTCAGGATTATAAGAGAAACCCTGACTGGAATGGAATATTGAATCAGTTCCGAGATAAAGCGTAACAACAGTTTCATTACTGTTAATTCCTGATTTACTGAATTGAAAATTCCTCGATGCAAGCTTAACATAAAGGGTATCATTTCTGAAGAGATTAAGTTTTGCAGGCATATAATTTTCACCAATGCCATTGAGAGTAGATCCTGCCAGGGCTAAACCACCTTCATAATTGACATCCTTATAAATGTTTTTTATTGAAAATTTCTTGGTATAAGTTTCAAACCTGGGATAAATATTCCTCTCTTTAGAGGCTGCATGAAAAGCCTGATCAGTAAGCAGCCCCATAACAGGTTCCTTAAAAAACTTCTTATATGTGAGAAGAGCAGAATCAACTGTAAAACTATTTCTTATAAGATTCAGCTGATATTTCCTGATTTCTGCGAATATTTCACTTTTGTCATATCCTGCCTTTTCCCATGTGACAATGCCTGCACTTCCGACGAATATTTGCGCATCAGGATAAAAGATACCGCTTGCGTTAAAAATTTCTGTACTATCTTTTTGTGCATAACATGAAATAGTGACATTGGTCATGATAACTTTCAGGGTTGAATCAAAGGCAAATTTTAGTGTTTCGCCTTTTACTTTCCATTTAAGTGCATTAGTACTGAACATCGTATTCTCGTTCATCAAAGCGCTTATATTTTTTATGAATCTGTCTATCAGATCATTATTTATTTCTGATCGGGCTGACATCTTTGACATGGCAGAAAGGAAATATGGAAATAATTCACTAAATTTTTTATTTCCCGAAAAGTCAGAAAGTATCTTAAGAAGATCTGCAAAATGGGGTAACGGTCTGAATTTTCTTTTGCTAAGCTGAGCCGAGAGTTCAACTATCTTAGTCCGCTGTGTATTTGTGAATCCTGAACTATCCCACTTTGTTATAAATGAATTAACGATTTGCTTCTGATCTGGTGTGAGGTTAATGCCCATATAGGCAATGAGTTCCTCCTTGAATTTTTCTGATTCTCCGGAAAACACTGGTTTCACCTGGGATGAAAGTTCCCCTGTACAAAACTTCAAAACGATAATGATCAGAAGCAGTCGTTTTAACATCGGTTAGTTTAGATATCAGATTGCACTTATGATTGCACAAAAGTCATCTTTTTTAAGTGAAGCACCTCCGATAAGTCCACCGTCGACATCTGGCATTGAAAAGATCTCTGCGGCATTCGATGGCTTGCAGCTCCCTCCGTAAAGGATAGAAGTTTCATCGGCAATTTCTTTTCCGTACCTCTCCTGAATGAGGGTGCGGATAAAAAGATGCATTTCCTGAGCCTGTTGCGGCGAAGCTGTTAAACCTGTCCCTATTGCCCAAACAGGTTCGTACGCAATTATAATATTTTTCAGATCTTCTTTCTGAAGATTGAAGAGACCATCCAGGAGTTGCTTCTTTACCACCTCAAAATGAATTTGTTCTTCTCTTTCCTGGAGGACCTCACCACAGCAAAAGATCACTTTCAGACCGCTTTTTAGTGCCAAAAAGGTTTTCTTATAAATGAGGGAATCATCTTCATTATAATATGATCTTCTTTCAGAATGACCTATTATAACATATTGAGCACCTGCGCTTTTGATCATTTCAGCTGAAATCTCACCGGTATAAGCCCCCGAAGCTTCTGACGCACAGTTTTGAGCTCCCAATCCTGTTTGAGTATCTTTAAGTATTTCAGCAACCGGAGCCAGATGTATGAATGGTGTACACAATACTGCTGTTGCTTTTTCTGTGGGATGTTCCACTAAATGTTTATTAACAGACTTTGCAAGTTCAATGCCCTCTGAAAGAACCATGTTCATTTTCCAGTTGCCGGCAACAATTTTTTTCCTCATGTATGTATTTTGTTTAAAAAGAAATATTCGGTTTAATATTAAGCAAGTTACGCAATTCCGCCAATTCAGTCCAGGACCATTTTCCAACAATTTTACCATCCTTTATCAACATGTAGCCAGGATTCGACCTCAACATTGTTTTAAGTGTTGTTTCATCTGTATTACAGAATTTAAGTCCGTTTTCATACTTCTTAATATCTTCCTCACCAGATGCTGTAAGTATGTAGAAGTTAATTCCAGATAAAATGCATGATCTTCCAAGTTCAAATCCATCTGAAAGATCCTTTGCCCTGGCCTCACTGAGTTTTTTGGTTACCATAAGCAATGAGTAAGAAGTGTCCCTTAGAATGGCATCTGTAATATCTTCATTCATGGTAGTAACAATGGTAAAGTCGTGAATGGGAGGTATATAACCCTTTTTAATAAGCCTGGATTTTTGTTCAACGAATTTCCATGTTGTATCAGAAGCAGGATAGTTGTTTAATGTGAATTCCTTTTTCAATCCTTCTTTTTCATATATAAAGGTTACGGCATACTGATCTGCTTGCACCCCTTCAGGCACCTTCATTTTTTCCTTAATTATTGTGCCTGCTTTATAAGGAAGAAAATCAATTACCGGCAGGTACTTCAGGTTATAGAAAGAGAACAGGATAAATGCTATTGAAACAATGATCAATATAATCCACTCAGCGCCGGTAATTAACACATTTCTTATGCCTTTTCTTCCCGAAAAAAGAATCAGGATCATAATAAGCAGGATAATATTCTTGCCAAAGGTCTCCCAATTTGTCAGGTGAACAGCATCTCCGAAACAGCCACAGTCTGAGACCGGATTTGTAAGAGCAAGTATAAATGTAAGAGGAGTGAAGATCAATATAAGGATGAATGCACCGATGACACCAATTTTTTGTCTCAACCCGGTTAGTATGGAAACTCCGGTAATAAACTCTCCTGTAAATAACAGGAAAGCCATCGGAAGGCCAAGAAATTTAAGAAGACCCAGATGAAAGGCCTGAAAATAGTCAGAAAATTTATAAGCTGACCCCAGCGGATCAACCGCTTTAACAAAGCCTGAAAAAATGAATACAAGACCGGTTATTATTCTGCTGAATAATCTGAGAGTTTTCATTTTTAGATCAGTTTGGCGAGCCTGATAAGATCAATGATCTTTTCAAATATCTCCTCAGGGAAAAGCATACCTCCATCTTTATTACCGCAATTGACAATGGCAAGATGTTTGTCCTTCAGAGCGATATTAAGGTACATTTCTCTGACCTTTTTCTGGAAGCTGAGACTGCTTTCATGTATATCATGAACGCCGTTCAGGTAGTTTCTGTCATCGCCTCTTCTTGGGGCAGTCAGTTTATTCTCTGTAAAGGAGAACGGAACATCAAGAAAAATATTGAGGTCGGGTCTGGGTATCCTGAAGTGCTCAAATTCCAGGTTAAGGATCCAGTTCATAAGTTCATTCTGTTTTTCCCTGTCATCTATCTTGGTGCACTGGTAGGCTATATTGGAATATGTGTATCTGTCCAGTATTACATAACTACCATTCTTAAGCCAGTTGTTTATCATATGAGCTGCATCCTTCCTGTCGCCGGCATAAAGCATTGCAACCAGATAGGGGTCAACTTCACCAATGGTACCGAATTCTCCCCGCAGGAACCTGGCTATCAGTTCTCCGAAGTATGGTGCATCAGTTCTTGGAAAGTGCAGGTATTCGCAATTGTATCCCTGGTTGAGAAAAAACTCACGCAACATCTTTATCTGTGTTGATTTCCCTGCGCCGTCAAGACCTTCAATAACAAATAACTTCATTCCACTCAATTTTCTTGTTTTACAAATGTAATAAAAATTTCACCCTCATACCTCTTACTGATTATGGTCGGTTAAGTATGTGGTAACCAGTTTTTTATATCAATCTTGAACAACTGGAAATAGTATTAATGCGACCAATTATTTGGTATGTCCAATCCGATATTTGATTTTGGCTGCGCCGAGCTCCCCCGCAAGCGGGGTTCGGTTCTTCGCTCCCTTTATGGTAGGGGCAAACGAAGAAAATTCTTGGGCCCTTTTGATTTATTCCGGATACTCAATTAAAAAATATTAATTTCGGAGATTCAAAATAAGTATGCTCGAAAAGGCAAGATATATTAATGTAAAAGGCAATCTCATTGATCTGGGAATTCCGAGGGTAATGGGAATACTTAATATAACGCCGGATTCATTTTATACAGGCAGCAGATTTCGTGATAAAGACGAAATTGTGAAAGCAGCTGAAAAAATGTTAACGGAGGGGGCAGATTTTATTGATGTGGGAGGTTATTCTTCAAGACCCGGTGCAACAGATATCTCTCCGGAAGATGAGAAACAGAGAGTTCTTCCTGCCATAAATTATATACTACAAGAGTTTCCTGATACAATAATTTCGGTTGATACTTTCAGATCTGATGTTGCCCTGGATGCAGTTAAACTATGCGGAGCTGCTATGGTTAATGATATTTCCGGAGGAGAAGGAGATCCAGGTATGTTCTCTCTGATAGCAGAGTTGAATGTACCTTATATCCTTATGCATATGAAGGGGACACCCTCAACAATGCAGAAAAATCCACAGTATAATGATGTTATTTCTGAAATCCTTACATGGTTTGGAAATAAAAGTGTAACACTAAGGGAGTCAGGAGTCAAGGATATCATTATTGATCCGGGTTTTGGATTTGGAAAGAGCCCTTCACATAATTTTGAATTGTTGAGGCGGCTCAGTGAGTTTTCAGTAATTGGATTTCCTGTCCTGGCGGGTTTGTCGAGAAAGTCGATGATTTGGAAAACATTGGACATTACTCCGGATGATTCTCTTAACGGCACTACAATATTGAATACAATAGCACTGTTGAAAGGTGTAAATATTCTGAGGGTTCATGATGTGAAGGAAGCTGTTGAGACAGTCAGGCTGATTTCCATGATCAGAAAGTGACTAAATTGTGGCATTGTTTTACATTTACTGTTTAATCGGATTTAAGGAATGCTGGTAAAACTGACGATAAAGGATATTGTTGACATTGTGCTGGTTGCCATAATTATGTTCCAGATGTATCGTCTTATCAAAG
>JAHEYW010000095.1 GCA_023251395.1 Bacteroidales bacterium | reverse complement strand
GATTTGGTGGTTGTAACGCAGTTGTCCATCTTAAAAAATATGTCTGAATGGATCTGAAAATTGTCAAATATTGTAAGATCAATTCTGCCGGTATTTATATCGAAGGGAAAAAAATATTGGACCCGGGTCCATATGACTCACCGGAGGCTTCGCTAAATCAGATGTATCGTCTTTTAGGTATGAATTACCTGAAATTTTTCAAAATGGATAATCTATCGAAGCTCTCTATTCTTGCTTCAGAATGTCTTTTTCAAGGCGAAACACTTAATGAAAATCTGGAAAAGGGTGAAACAGCCGTTGTTTTGTCAAATTCATCTTCATCGTTTGCAACTGACTTCAATTATCAGCAAACAATTAATGACCCGAAAAATTATTTTCCAAGCCCTTCCCTTTTTGTATATACATTACCAAATATTTCTATCGGAGAAATTTGTATAAGACATAAAATATACGGAGAAAATGTATTTTTGGTGAGCCAAAAATTTAATGCTGAAAACATTTACTTCTATGTCAATGAGTTATTCAATAAAACGTATACAAACAATTGCATTGCAGGATGGGCAGAATGCAGCAGAAATTATTTTGAAGCTTTCCTATTTTTGGTTGAAAAGGGAAAACAGGGAAACCCATTTGAAGTGAACGAATTAAATAAGTTATATAAAACTAATTAACATTGATTATGGATGATTTAGTACTCGAATTGAAAACGGAGATAATTAAAGTTTTAAACCTGGAAGGACTTAAACCCGATGATATTGATAATAATGCACCGTTATTCGGGGAAGGTCTTGGTCTGGATTCAATAGATGCACTTGAACTGATTGTTCTTCTTGAGAAAAACTATGGCATCAAGCTGGAGGATCCCGGAAAAGGCCGTGAAATATTTGGTTCAATAAATATCTTTGCTAAATATATATCCGAAAACAGAAAGAAATAGGATGACTGAAAGGGTTTTGGTAACAGGACTTGGGATTGTTTCCGGTATTGGCAATACACTCGAAGAAACTTTAAATTCGCTCTTAAACGGAAGATCGGGTGTCGGTATTGTTGAATACCTGAAAACCAATCATACTGATATACCATGCTCAGAGGTTAAGCTTAGTGACAGTGAGATGTTTTCGATGCTTTCTATTCCCGAAACCTCTCCTGTAACAAGAACTGCTCTTATGGGTATAATTGCTACCCGCGAAGCATTGACCAAGGCAGGCATAATACCTGACAGATCAATGAAGATCGGATTTGTTTCCGCTACCACTGTTGGAGGTATGGAAAAAAGTGAGCAATACTATCCTGATTTTCTTGAAAACGATTCACGAAATGATTTCATAAAGGTTCACGATTGCGGTGCCTGCACCGAAGTCATCGCAGACTACTTTGGCGGGTTCAGTTATGTCTCTACAATTTCAACAGCTTGTTCATCCTCAGCCAACGCAATTGCTCTCGGGTCGAACCTTATCAGGCACGGCATACTGGATATTGTAATTGCCGGAGGAACTGAATGTCTTACAAAATTTCATTTGAACGGCTTCAACACTTTGATGATACTTGACCGCGCGCACTGTCGCCCTTTTGATGCCTCCCGCGCTGGACTTAACCTTGGAGAGGGGGCAGCATACCTGGTATTGGAATCAGAAGAAAGCGCAAGAATACGGAAAGCTAATGTTCTTTGCAGGGTGTCAGGTTATGGCAACGCTTGTGACAGTTACCATCAGACAGCCTCATCTCCTGACGGAAAGGGTGCAACTCTTGCAATGACACAGGCTCTTGAAATGAGCGGACTCAAACCTGACGAAATTGACTATATCAATGCTCATGGTACAGGTACAATAAACAATGATGAATCAGAAGGAGCTGCAATTATGAATGTATTCAGAGACAAAATACCACCAGTCAGTTCCACAAAGGCTTTTACCGGACACACAACCAGTGCTGCCGGAAGTGTTGAAGCTGTGATCTCTATACTTGCCCTTACTGAGAATTTCCTGCCTCCTAATCTTAATTTCAAGAGCAAGATTGAGAAACTTTCTTTTGAACCTGTTACCGTACTTAAACGTAATGTGAAACTTAAGAATGTTTTGTCAAACTCATTTGGATTTGGAGGAAACAATACCGCAATAGTCTTTTCAGCAGAAAACTTTTCAAAGAATTAAAGATGGCTGTATATATCCGGGGAATCGGTAATATTTCTATTCAGAACACTTTTCTGAGTACAGGGATTCCCCAACCTGTCTGGTACAACGAACCCTATGTGAGATGTATTGACCCTGATTTTAAATTTTTCCTTAACCCGTTGGATGCCAGGAGGATGAGTAAGTTGATAAAACGTGCAATTATTACAGCAAAAGCCTCAATTTCTGATTCGGGAATCGAAATGCCTGATGCTATCATCTCAGGGACAGGACTTGGAAGCATTGATGACACAGAGAAATTTTTAACCTCAATGATAGAGAATGATGAAAAATTTCTTCAGCCGACATTTTTTATTCAGTCCACTCATAATACTATAAGTTCGCAGATTGCAATCAATCTTAAATGTTATGGACACAACAACACATTTGTTCAGGGTGGAATTTCTTTTGAATGTGCTTTATCAGAAACTATGATGCTCTTTGCAGATAATAAAATCAAAAGTGCACTGGTAGGAGGGTATGATGAAATGACGCCGGCATATTTTAAACTACTGGACAGGATAGGATTCTGGAAAAAGGAACCATTTGCAAGTCAGGAGCTAAGTAAAAGTAACACAAATGGCGCAATGGCTGGAGAAGGAAGCGTTTCAGTAGTCCTCTCAGACTCAAAAGATCAAAAAACATATGCTGAGATCAAAGCACTGGATCTCCTTTACATGCCTGAAAATATAACAAATTCAATTTTCGATTTTCTGCAAAGAAATAACCTGAAATCGTCTGATATAGACATTGTTGTGGCTGGAATGAATGGAGACAATAAAGGGGATTCCATATACTGGAAAATATTTTCTGAACTTTTCAGCGAAACTTCCCAGGCTGCTTTTAAACATCTTTCAGGAGAATATTTCACCTCTGCAGGATTTGGAGTATGGATGACTGCAAATATTATCAGAAGCAAATTTTTACCTTCCTTTGTTTCATTAAATAATATTATTCCCGGGAAGTACAATAATATTCTGCTCATTAATCATTATCGCAACAAGAACTATTCATTAATTCTGCTTTCAGCATGTTGAAACTTGTTTTACTATCAATAATACAGAGCATATTTCTGATGTTTTCGCAGGTTTTTCTTAAACTGGCTGTCACACAGTATGGCCCATTCAAGTTTACTTTTGCTTATTTCAGGACTGTTTTTACCAACCTTCATTTATTATTATCCGGACTGTCGATAGCCGGGGCTATGTCACTCTGGATATATATCCTGAGGCATTACCCTTTCAGCGTTGCATATCCAATGGGCAGCATGAGCTATATTTTCGGTCTGATAGCTGCCATTCTTATCTTCCATGAGAGCGTTTCGCCATATCGTTGGCTTGGGGTTTGCATAATTATTGTAGGTATCTATTTTGTAACAAAATGAGGTTTGTTCTTAAACTATATCTGACGATTATAATACTTTTCGTTTCCTGTCTTGTATCTGGGCAGCAAACCGATTATAAGGTTGTTTCAAAACTGCAATCCCAGGTATATACAGACAATATTACAAAAGCATCGGGATCGATGACCACCCTTCAATGCTCATTTACACAGAAAAAGATAATCTCAGTTCTGTCAGAGTCGGTTATTTCGAAGGGTAAACTTCTTTATAAAAAGGAAAATAAGCTTTGTTGGGAATACTCAACTCCATATCTCTATATCTTTATATTGAATGGTGACAAAGTATTTATAAGGAATGAAAAATCTACCAGTCAGTTTGATACAAAATCCAATGCTGTTTTTAAGGAGATCAGTCTCTTGCTGGTTAATAGTATCAATGGAGTGGGTCTGATAGATCCCCGGAAGTTTGATGTTATATTTTTTGAGAACAGTTCTTTCGTAAAAATGGAGCTGACTGCAAAGAATAAGACGCTAAAGTCAATAATGAGCAATATCATTTTCTACTTTGATAGATCCACATATCTGGTTCATAATATTGAAATGGTTGAACCATCAGGTGATTCGACTTCAATAGTCTTCAGCAATACTGTACTTAACCAGCCAATTGACGATGAAAAATTTATTATTCATTAGCTTTCTGGCATTGGTACTATCTTCATGCAGTAAGTTTATTTGTGTCGGCCCCAATATTGATTACAACAGGATGGGGAAAAGTGATATTATCCTGTTCAGTTCGACAAACGTCAGAAAGTTCCAGACCACAATTAAGCTGAGAAAGTCAGAAATGACCGGAATAATGGTTGTTAAAAAGATGAGCGATTCACTTATAGCAGGTAGTTTTATAAACGAATTTGGGATCAAGGGTTTTGATTTCACGATTATGCCTGACCGTGTCGAATTCAGCTATTTATTTAAAAAACTTGATAAATGGTATATCCGTCGTTCCCTTGGAAATGATTTACATTTCTTATTTTTACGACCCGAACTGAAAATCTGTTGTACAGTTGATGCGAAACCTGCATTGGTTAAGAGTATTAGGCATACACTGACTTTTGTCTATTTTATATCAGGGAAAGAGCATGAATTAAATGCTGAGATGTTCAGGAGAAATCATAAGTTTGCTGTAATGGAGCAATCAGACAGAAATGGTGAAATGATCCTGTTGAAAATGCAACACATTAACGGATCAATATCATATGAATTAACAGAGATGAAGAATTGATTTTTTATGCTCAGGAATGATTTCTATACTATAGTAAACACCATTAGTGGGGAAGGTTCTATGATTTTTGGAATTAAACTTAACCATGATCATTATATATACAGGGCACATTTCCCAGGTAACCCCATTACTCCGGGAGTTTGCCTTATCCAGATCGCATTGGAGCTTTTTGAAGATAGTTTTGACAGGAAGTTCCGTCTCATTGAAGCTAAAAATATCAAATATCTTAAGGTGATAAATCCAATAGAGAATCCGGAAATAGAATACAATATTAAATATACTTATGCTTCTGACCTTATTCATGCAGATATAACTATCGTAGCCGGAGAGACACTTTTTACCAGGATCACCGCTACCTATAAAGGGCAATAAATTATGCCTGTAAGAACTGAAATAATTGATTCGACAAAGAGTTTAGGTTGCTGCGTAATTATTGCCACCTATAATAATTCAGGAACTCTCATGAATGTTATCAATGATGTCAGGGACTATATTCAGGATATCTTTATTGTGAACGATGGTTCAACAGACGAAACTGCTCAGATCTTGTTGTCTGCTGATAAAATAAAGGTCGTCAGTTATACTAAGAACAGAGGCAAAGGTTATGCATTAAGGCAGGGATTTAAGATTGCCTCAGAGTCTGGTTTCAGATACGCAATAACAATTGATTCAGACGGTCAGCATCTCGCCAAGGATATTCCTCTGTTTATAGAGAAAATAATTCAGTATCCGGATAGTCTGATAGTTGGTAGTCGGATTTTAGTCCAGGAAAACATGCCGGGTGGAAATACTTTTGCGAATAGATTTTCTAATTTCTGGTTCCGGCTGCAGACAGGGATTAATCTTCCTGATACACAATCCGGGTTCAGGTTATATCCTTTGAGATTGATATCCGGTTTCCATTTTGTAACCAACAGGTATGAAGCAGAACTTGAAATGCTTGTCAGATATGCATGGAAGGGCTATAACCTTATCAGCATTCCTGTTGAAGCATATTATCCACCGGTCGAACAGAGAATATCACATTTCCGGCCTTTTAAAGATTTCATGCGAATCAGTGTGTTGAATACATTTTTTACCATACTTGCATTTGTCTATGCTTATCCTCGAAAACTGCTGGTTAAGATTCTCAGGCATAGAAAATACTGATAGATCATGACAAATCTATTCTTATCGATTTACAGGTATCTAAAGGACAGGAAACCATTTGTCTTCATTCTTGTGTTTGTCCTTTTTGGCGTTTCTGGTTTTCTGGCCAGCAGAATCAGGCTCGAGGAAGATATAATGATGTTCATGCCGTCAACACCCGAGACCGAAAGGACGAATTATGTCCTGAGGAATATTAGTACGAATGATAAGATTATTATAACTCTTTCAGTTACTGATACAACGGTTTCAGACCCGAAAGAAATTCTGACCTCTTATGCAGATAGTCTGGCCGATTCGCTCTGGCAGAATACGGGAGAAAAGTACATTAAGGATATATTTTATAAGGTCGATGACTCTAAAGTTTTGGAGACCAGTGATTTTCTTATGAAAAACCTTCCTCTTTTTCTTACTGAAGATGATTATTTCAGGCTGGATTCTTTAATAAATGGAGGTGGGATCAGGAAGATTCTTGAGGAGAATAAGAAAAATATTATCTCCCCTGTTGGTCTGGTATATAAGCGTTTCATAATGCAGGACCCGATGCATATTTCAAACAGGGTACTCAATAATCTCAGGCTTTATGCAGTCGATAGTCTTTATACAGTAAGTAATGGCTATATTTTCAGTAAGGATGGAAAGAACTTACTTATGTTCATTACCTCGACTCATAGTATCGGGGAGACAGGAGAAAACAAAACACTGGCAGAATCTCTTGAGAATAACTTCAGAATTCTTTCTTTAAGAAGTCAGAATAAAATTTCTGTAACCAGCTTTGGTGCGGCAATTGTTGGAGTTTCCAATGCATCAAGGATAAAACAGGATTCATATCTGGCTACAGTTATTTCCCTGGTACTTATTATAATTCTGCTATATACATTTTTCAGAAGCATAAGGTCCCTCATATTAATACTTGTTCCGGTTGTCTTCGGGGCAGCATTTGGATTGGCAATCTTATTTTTAGTAAAGGGAACAGTTTCGGCCATTGCTCTTGGAGCTGGTTCAATTATACTGGGCATTTCAGTAAATTATTCTCTCCATTTCCTTGCCCATTATAAACACTGTGGTTCAGTTGAGGAAACGATAAAAGATCTTGTTTCTCCGATGACAACTGGCAATATTACAACTGTTGGCGCTTTTTTAAGTTTGCTGTTTGTAAGTGCTGAGGCACTACGTGATTTCGGTCTTTTTGCAGCACTCGCCCTTATTGGAACAACCCTTTTTGTCCTTGTTTTCATGCCTCATTTTGTGTCCGGTGTTTCCAGGCAATCATCACATTATCCTGCTTTCTTTGACCGGATATCAAGTGTCCGTTTCGAAAAAAATAAATGGGCTATTATTTCTATTTTCACGCTTACTCTTGTTTTCCTTTTCTTCTCAAAAAGGCTGACTTTCGAATCCGACCTTAACAAGATCTCCTACATGACTGACGACCAGAAAAAGGCTTTTAGTGAACTGAGTAATTTTACCACATTATCCCAAAAGTCCCTTTTTCATGTATCTGAAGGATCTGATCTGAATGAAGCACTTGAAAAATATGAAATGGCCAGGATCAGTATCGATAGTTTATGCAGAACCAGTTATATAAAATCTGTTACCGGTATCGGAGATATGCTTATGAGTGATAAACTTCAGCGTATGAAGATTTCAAGGTGGAAAGCATACTGGGATCAAAATGGAGATGCTGTCAGAAAAAATTTCAACATTGAATCTTCTAAACTGGGATTTAAATCAAATTCATTCAATCCATTTTTCAATACAACTTCAGGCGATTATTCCCCCTTGGCTGAAGATGACATAATTAAAGAACTGTCATTTGTTTCCCCTTATATTATATCAAAACCGGGTAGAACAATGATAATTACATTGTTATATGTGGATCCTCAACATGAATCTTTAGTAAAAACCGTTCTTGGAAAAGGATCCGGTGTTTTTGTATTCGACAGACTCTCTGCAACAAAAGCCACACTGGGAGTATTATCGAAAGACTTTAATGTTGTTGGCTGGAGTTCAGCTATTCTGGTTCTTGTTTTTCTTACTATCTCATTCGGCAGACTGGAACTGAGTCTCCTGACCTTCATCCCAATGCTGATCACTGGTATCTGGATACTGGGTTCAATGGCGATCCTTGATGTGAAATTCAATATAGTCAACATTATACTGGCCACATTCATTTTCGGGTTAGGTGATGATTACAGTATTTTTATCATGGAGGGATCAGTGAAGGAACATTCCATGAATAAAAAGATACTGGATTCCTATAAGCTGGCAGTGATACTGTCAGCTCTGACCATGTTTATCGGGATTGGTACACTTGTAATCTCGAAGCATCCGGCAATGAAATCGCTTGGTACAGTGACCATTATAGGAATGGTATCAGTTGTGATAATTGCCTATACCATTCTTCCTTTTCTTTACAGGTGGCTTAACTTTAAGAATGGCGAAAAACGAACTATGCCGGTTACAATAAGAAATGTTGCCAACTCGGTTTACTCCTTTGGCGCTTTCCTTACCGGGAGTATAGTTCACTCCATTCTGGGGTTCTTTCTCTTTAAGCTAACCAGGCCTAATGACCGGAAGAAGCTTTTTTTCCATAGATGCCTTGCCTTTACTGCCGGATTCGTTGTTAAACGGATACCAAATGTTAAAACACGGTTGATAAACAGATATGGAGAAAATTTCGAACAACCCGCGATAATAATATCAAACCACCAGTCGCACATTGATCTGATGCTTATAATGATGCTATCTCCGAGAATAGTGATATTGACTAACGAATGGGTCTGGAACTCACCTTTTTATAAGAACGTTGTCAGGTATGCTGATTTTTATCCGGTTATAAATGGTATAGAAAACAGCTTTGAGCATTTGAAAACCCTTGTAAGAAAAGGATATTCCATTATGATTTTTCCGGAGGGGACCAGATCGGTCGATTGTTCAATTAACCGGTTCCATAGAGGTGCCTTTTACCTTGCAGAACAGCTTGACCTTGACATAATTCCGATTATGATACATGGAATGGGCCATGTATTGCCTAAAACTGATTTCATGCTTCGTAAAGGAAGTGTGACTGTAGAAATAATGGAAAGGATCGCATCAGGGGATAAAACATATGGCGAAACTTACTCCTTAAAGGCAAAGATGATCAGAGCAATGTATAAAGAGCAATATAAGATGCGTGCTTCGGAAATTGAAATACCCGAATACTTTTCGGACAAAGTTTACAGCAACTATTTATATAAGGGTGCAGATGTTACAGCAAAAGTTAAGGCAGACTTGTCAAAGCATAATAACTTTGATAAATTGATAAAAAATATTCCGGATAATGGTGAAGTTCTTGTCTTCGGAGCAGATGTAGGTACTTTCCCGATAATGCTTTCTCTTGTCAGGTTAAATTTAGTCATTGAAGCAGTAGAAAAGAATGAGGAAAAACTGGCAATTGCTGAAAACTCCTCCCTGAAAACTGAACGGATTACTTATCTCAATGGGGATCCATCTGGGTTTTCCTTTAAAAAGAAATATGATGCAATTATTCTTCTCGATAGTTTGTCAACTTATAATGAGGCTGATCAAAAAAAGATTCTGAGAGACTGCGCTGAAAACTGCAAATCATTATTCATATGCGAAGTTGATTATAGCTGGAAAAACAAGTTGACACTTGGATTACGGGGAGCGGAATTTGATAAGATCCTGACTTTTAGCCTCCAGACACTTGAGAAACTTACAGAAGGGTCGGGCTATAAAATAATCCAAAAGGATAATATATTTGCAATTTCAAGAGCCTGATGAAGAAGTATGATATAGTTATTATTGGAAGCGGATTTGGGGGGCTTATTTGCGGATATCTCCTGAGTAAGAATGGTTACAGAGTAGCAGTTTTCGAAAAACACTATCAGATCGGAGGATGCCTGCAGACATTTGAAAGGAAGGGTGTCACATTCGACACAGGTATGCATTATGTCGGTAGTCTTGATAAAGATCAGCTTCTCTTCAGAATCTTTAAATATCTTGGGCTTTTAAATGATGTCAAAACTCACAGGCTCGATACTAACGGCTTCGACCACATCCTGATAAAAGACAAGGAGTATAAATTTGCTATGGGATTCGAAAACTTTGCGGACACTCTTTCACAGCATTTCCCTGATGAAAGGAAAACTATTGCAAGGTATGTATCAGACCTCAGACATTTTTCATCGGTGTCTCCAATTACCGGCCAGGGGAAGAACTTCTACAATGAGTTTCTTAGCAGGGACTCTCTCAAAACAGGTGTCGGAACCTACTTCGACTCTCTTACTGACAACCTTCCTCTGCAAAACGTTCTTTCTGCAACAAACATGTTGTACGCCGGGCGGAGAAACAAAACTCCACTTTATATTCACGCTTTGATAAGTAGTTTTTATATAAATAGCGCATGGAGGATTGTAGGAGGCGCTAATACAATCGCTTCCAGTCTTAGAAAATCATTTGAAGGATTCGGTGGAGAGATTCTTACTAATTCAGAAGTAACCAGAATAAATTGTGACACAAAGAAAGCTATTTCAATTACCCTGAAAAGTGGAGAGGTTATTGAATCAAAGTTTTTTATTTCCAACACACATCCTGAAAACACGCTGCGGATGCTGGATACCCCATTGATAAAGCGAATATACCGGGAACGGATCTCGGATGTTGGAAACACAGTTTCCAACTTTGCATTATATATTGAATTCAAACCAAATACAACCCCTTACCTGAACTATAATATCTATCGATACAATAATCAGGATGTGTGGGATTGTGCTACTTATACCGAAAAAGAGTGGCCAAAGAATTACATATTTATGCATCAGGTACCGGTCAATAATGGTCCTTTTGCAGAAAGCGGAATTGTTATTGCTTATATGCAGTTTAATGAAGTGGCAAAATGGAGTGAAACAAAAATTGAAAGAAGAGGTGAAGATTACCTGCAATTTAAGGAAAGAAAGAAGGAAGTATTGTTGCAGCAACTCGAAAACGATTTTCCGGGAATCAGAGCCAATATTAAAAATGTTTACACCTCTTCACCTCTTACATTGAGAGATTATACCGGTACCAAAGAGGGGTCTATGTATGGGATTCTTAAGGACAAAAATAAACTCGAACAAACATTTGTTTCACACAGAACAAAGATCCCCAACTTGTTCTTTACCGGGCAGAATATTAATTCACACGGTATTCTCGGCGTAGGAGTAGGTGCTTTTATTACATCATCTGAATTTGTTGATCTGGAGAAAGATATCAGAGAAATCTTTTAAATCTTTTTTGTGAAATATGATTTTTTGATAATAGGAGGTGGTATTGGCGGATTGATTTGCGGAAGCTTACTTGCCAAAGAAGGGTACAGGGTTTGCATTCTTGAAAAACATTATACCATTGGAGGTGGATTACATGTATTCAGGAAACACAACAGGATCTTTGAA
>JAHEYW010000094.1 GCA_023251395.1 Bacteroidales bacterium | reverse complement strand
TGGAACGGTCTTATAAATCCCTGCGACAACAGCTGCAGCCATTGCAGAACCAAGGGCACATGTCTGATCTGATTTGGCAACCTTTATTGGCATATTAAGAACATCTGCTACGATTTGCATCACGAATGGGTTCTTCTTGGCAACGCCACCAATTGCGATAACGCCATCTATTCTGACACCTTCGGATATAAATCTCTCATTGATCATTCTTGAACCGAATGCTGTGGCTTCAACAAGCGCTCTGAAAATTCTTGGAGCGTCTGATCCGAGAGTAATCCCGGTAATTGCACCTTTCAGTTCCTGGTTAGCATCCGGTGTGCGTCTACCATTCATCCAATCCAATGCAACTATTGCCGATTCTTCAACAGGAATTTTTTCGGCTTGTTTACTTAGTTCGGCAATAATTTTATCCGATGTTTCTTCAGTCAGTCTTGATTTCGTTTTTTCGTCAAGCCAGCCCATTCCGGAAACTATGTCGGTCACCGGCCACATGAGAAGTTTACTGAACCAGGCATAAATATCGCCAAATGCAGACTGACCTGCTTCAAGTCCCAGCATACCCGGTACAATTGATCCGTCAACCTGTCCGCAGATACCTGCCACAAGCTTTTCACCAGATTTATCAATTGGAGCCACAAGCATGTCACATGTTGAGGTTCCCATAACCTTGACAAGGTGATTTGGTTTAACCTCTCCACCTACAGCACCCAGATGAGCATCAAATGAACCAGCTCCGACTTTTACGGATGACGGCAGACCAAGCTTTTTAGCCCACTCAGCTGATATGGTGCCAATTGCCACATCGCATGTGTAAGTGTCTTTGAAAAGTCTGTCCTTGATACCGGCAAGGATAGGATCCAGTTTCTTCAGGAATTTCTCATCCGGAAGTCCTCCAAAATCCTGATGCCACATCGCCTTATGGCCAGCAGCACACCTGCTTCGCTTCATCTTCAGGGGATCTGTATCTCCAACAAGTACTGCCGGGATATAGTCACAATGCTCGACCCATGAAAATGCATTTTCCTTTACTTTTTTGCTGCTGCGCAAAACATGGAGGATCTTTGCCCAAAACCATTCGGACGAATAAATACCACCCTCGAATTTTGTAAAATCTGTGCCTCCCCAGTTTTTTGCAAGGTTATTGATTTCAGCAGCTTCTTTTACAGCAGTGTGGTCTTTCCATAAGACAAACATTGCATCAGGATCATTTTCAAAACCTGGTTTCATGCTGAGTGGAACACCTCCCCTGTCAACAGCTACCGGAGTTGATCCTGTGGTATCAACAGTTATACCAGCAATATTTTTGATTACCTCTGAATCCAGACCTTTTATTGCCCCCTTCACAGAATTTTCGAGGCCTTCAAGGTAGTCGAGAGGGTGTTGACGGAACTGGTTTGCAGCAGGATTGCAAAATAATCCTTTTTTCCATCTGGGATAATCAAAAACTGATGATCCGATAATTTCGCCATTTGTTGCATCGACCACAACGGACCTTACTGAATCTGTTCCGTAGTCTATTCCGATTACATATTTTTTCGACATAATTTTATGTTTTATTTGTTTTCTTTTGTTTGACCATAATATGAATCTTTCCCGTGCTTTCTTTTGTAATGCTTTTCAAGAAGTACCTGGTCGACAGGCCTTGTATTACCGAGCAGAACGGTATAAAATGCCATACGGGCAACCTCTTCCAGTGCAACTGCATTATATACTGCGTTCTCAGCATCCTTTCCCCAGGAGAATGGCCCATGGCATTTCACCAGGATTGATGGTACAGCCATTGGGTCGTCCTTACCAATGCATTCGACTATAACCTTACCAGTATTTGTTTCATAATCAGAGTTAATTTCTGAATCAGTGAGTAATCTGGTGCATGCAACATCTCCATAGAAATGATCTGCATGGGTAGTTCCAAATGCAGGGATTGATTTACCTGCCTGAGCCCATGAAGTAGCATAGGTGGAATGAGTATGAACTACTCCTCCTATAGAAGGAAAGGACTTATACAATATAATATGTGTGGGAAGATCGGTTGAAGGTTTGTATTTACCCTCAACTTTATTTCCCTCAAGATCCACTACAACCATATCATCTGCTTTCATCTTTGAATATGATACGCCTGAAGGTTTTATTACAATCAGACTGCTCTCAGGATCTTTTCCGCTTACATTTCCCCAGGTATGTATAACAAGACCTTCCTTAACCAGCTCAAGATTGGCTTCAAACACCCTTTTCTTTAATTTATCAAGCATTGGAAAATAGTTTTATTACAATATTTATTATTTACTGAAATCCAGTTCAAAGAAGTAACCATTCTCCCTTAGTGTTTTATAACGATCAGGGATAAAATGGTAATAATATGCACCCCGACGGGATGTGATCTTTTCCTTTTCTTCAAGCTTTTCCAGTATATTCATAGAAAGGATCTTCTTTCTGAAATTCCTTCTGTCTATTGGTTTCTGATAAATTGCTTCATAAAGTTCCTGGAACTGCACAAGTGTAAATTTTTCAGGAAGAAGTTCAAATCCAACCGGCTTCACCTTGACCTGGTTCCTGAGTTCTTTCAATGCATCTTTAACCATCTTATTATGGTCAAAGATAAGTTCAGGAAGTTTTGATAACGGGCACCATTGAGCATGACTTATTTTCTTCACCTTGTTATTAATATCCTTTATCTTAATCAGTGAAAAATAGGCAGTTGATACTACTCTTGCACCAGGATCACGTTGTACGTCCCCATAAGTATATGACTGACTGAGGAAGACATTTTTTAAACCTGTAAGGTCAAACAGAATCCTTTTTGCAGCATTTTCAAGGCTTTCAGATTCCTCAACAAACCCTCCGCTTAGTGACCACTTACCTTTAGCAGGTTCGAACCTTCTTTGTATCAATAGCAATTTGATCTCTTTTTCAATGATGTCATATCCAAATATTATACAATCAACTGCAATAAGATGTCTGCTGATTTTATTATAAGCTGTCATCAGAGCAAGAATAGTTCGTTAATAAGAAGTCTGCCAGGATGTTCCTTATGGACAGGATCAGAAATTGATGGTTAATTAAATCCTTTCTGAAAGGTTATAGAATAATCCATTCCATTTCAACTCGTTCCTGAAAGCATTAAGGTCAAACTTCTTACTGATAAGAACACATTCTATTCCCATCATTCCTGCAAAGTCTTCCATATATTCAGCATCAACAATATTGCTGAATCCTGTATGATGAGCACCACCTGCAAGTATCCATGCTCCTGCAGCAGTCTTAAGATCAGGAAGAGGATTCCATAATACACTTGCAACAGGAAGATTAGGCATTTCGGGACATTTCACCACCTCAACCTCATTCACAATCATCCTGAATCTGTTACCAAGATCGATCACTGAAACATTTATAGCACTGCCAAGTGCGGATTTGAAAACGAGCCTTGCAGGATCTTCTTTGCCACCTATACCCAGCGGATGAACTTCGAGAGCAGGTTTACCTGCTGCAATTGTCGGGCATACTTCAAGCATATGTGCACCAAGTACTCTCATTCCTTTCGGATCAAAATGATATGTATAATCCTCCATGAAAGAGGTACCACCTTTAAGGCCGTTAGCCATTACTTTCATTGAGCGTACCAGAGATGCCGTTTTCCAGTCACCTTCAGCACCGAAACCATATCCTTTCTCCATGAGCCTCTGAACAGCCAGACCAGGTAATTGACGTAATCCGTGAAGGTCTTCAAATGTTGTTGTAAATGCTTTGAAATTACCAGCTTTCAGGAAGTTTTCCATACCAATTTCAATTTTGGCAGCTTCCTTAATAGTTTCAGAACCAAGTACCGCTTTGGTGGCTTTATATTCATCCCCATATTCTGCAATCAGTTTTTTAACTGCTGCCGGAGAAACGTCGTTCACACATTTGACAAGATCACCAACACCATATCCATAAACCGAATACCCCATTTTTATCTGGGCGCTTACCTTATTACCTTCTGTAACGGCGACATCACGCATATTGTCACCAAACCGGGCAACTTTCATGCTCAGTGCATCATTATATGCTGCTGCTGCTCTTACCCATACGGCTATTCTGTCAGTTGTCTCAGAATCCTGATAATGGCCTACTACAATCTTTCTGCTTAGTCTCATTCGTGCACCAATGAATCCAAATTCACGGTCTCCATGGGCGCTCTGGTTAAGATTCATGAAATCCATATCAATCTTATCCCAGGGAATGTCTCTGTTGAGCTGGGTATGGAAATGAAGGAAGGGCTTATTAAGTAATGACAGGCCTCTGATCCACATTTTGGCAGGAGAGAAAGTATGCATCCATGCTATCAGACCAATACAGTTTTTTGCACTGTTTGCTTCAGTACAAATTTCGGTGATTGAATCAGGTGTTGTCAGTACGGGTTTGAAAACTATTTTTACGGCAATTTTTGGGGACTTGTCGAGCGCTGCAGCGATTTTGGTTGAATCAGCTGCTACCTGTTTAAGTGTTTCAGGTCCATAGAGATGCTGGCTGCCAGTGACAAACCAGACCTCGAGTTTCTTAAGATTATCCATATTATTTTATATTAGTTTTTAATTATCGTATAAGCATTTTCCAGGTGCTCTGGAATTTTGTTATGAAAAGGTATCATGGATACATCTTTCGGATGCAGCCATGATACAATGTTCTTATGTTTGTCTGGCAATTGGAGATTATCAGCAATTTTAAGTCTCAAATCTGTTTTCCAAATACCGTAATTTTATTTCTTCCTACCAGAAATAGAGGTAGAATGCAACACAAATACCAAGTACCATAATTGTTGTAATAACATCGATGGCACTCCAGCTTTCGCGTGTTTCCTTAACCTGTTCCGGTGATTGTGAGAAAAATGTCAGACCCTGAAGCTGTTCAACTGTTGCTTTTGGAGTGAAGAAACTGATGGCAACCATAAGAAGCATTGTAAAGAAGAACAAGCCAATGCAGAAGTGCAGCCAGTTAATGTCAAGAATCAGGAATATACCATGTCGAAGAGATGGGTCTGTAATAAGTTTCTGTGTAACAGAATCGAAGTGTGATCCCGGGTCAAATATCATAAGCATAAGCCTTACCAGTCCGATCAGTGCACCGATAATCAGTCCCCACTGACCTGCCTTCGGGGTGATTTTCCGGTTAAATACACCGAGAACAAATACTGCTGCAATTGCAGGAGCGATAAGTGACTGAACGTTCTGCAGATATTCATACAGAACAGAACCTAAGCTTTTCATGATAGGTATCCATACAAGCCCGAGCAGCACAACAGTAACTGTTGCAATACGGCCAACGACAACCAGCTTATGTTCACTTTCATTTGGCCTGTAATGTTTATAAAAGTCAATTGTGAACAGGGTTGCAGATGAATTGAAGTGGGCAGCCAGGGAAGTCATAAGTGCAGCTATAAATCCGACAACAACAATTCCTTTGACACCCATTGGAAGAAGTGTTCCAACGAGGCTACCGTATGCTTCATTATTATCAACAAAAGTCAGAACACCTTTTGCCCTGAGAGCTGCAGCAACCATACCCGGGATAAGGAACATGAAAACAGGGAGAACTTTCAGAAAGCCGGCAAAAATAGTCCCTTTGCGAGCCTGTTTGAGATCTTTTGCCGAGAGAGCTCTCTGCACAATATGCTGGTCGGTACACCAGTACCAGAAACCGATAATGGCTGCACCAAAGAATACGCTGAAGCCAGGGAATTTATCATACCATACATCACCTTTAGGGTGGAAAAGGTGCATATTTGTAGCACCGTTAGCGCTGGCCTGTTTTACCATTTCCTGCCATCCGTCCAGCAAACCGCCACCTCCAAGTTTCACGAGTCCAAGGATAAGAATTGTAAATGCACCCACAATTAATATAGGCGTTTGAATAACTGAAATTGTCATTATACCTTTCATTCCTCCCAGTACTGTAAAAATACCGGTCAGAAGAACCAGCCCTATAGCACCATACCAGAAGTTGATACCTAAAACTGACTGAAGAAATATACCTCCTGTAAATGCAGTGACTGATACTTTTGTAAGAACATAGCTTATGAGAGTAATTATGGACAATGTTGAGCTTGTGCTTTTGTTGTATCGACCCATCAGGAATTCCGGCATGGTAAATACTTTGCTATGAGAATAAAACGGAACAAATACCCAGCCAAGAACAAGGATCAGCCATCCGTGCATTTCCCAGTGTGCCATAGCCATTCCGCTTTCAGCACCGGCACTGGCTAGTCCGACGAGGTGTTCAGACCCAATATTAGCTGCAAAAATTGCGGCTCCGACAGCAAGCCACATTTCACTGCGTCCCGAAAGGAAATAATCACTTGTGTCATCCTTCTTCCGTTTTACAACCCAAAGAACAATGCCCACAAGGCATGCGAAGAACAAAATCAGAATAATCCAGTCTAAAGTTGCCATTTTGTAGTTTTTTAGATATTAGTAATTAATTTTGATAGTAAGCTTAATGATAGGGTTTGATAGTTCAAAAACATATTCTGAGTCTTAGTAGTAAATTATTTTCTTATATATCAACTACAAATCTAATTAAAAATATAAATGTAAAAATTACACTTATTTTTTTACCATAAAAATATTTATTACTGAAAATAAATATCTGAACATATTTTTCCTGAAGACAATCAACCAACCTGACCATTCCATTCTTTGAGATTTCCTGTAATAAAATCTATGATCCTCTGATTCTCCTCTTTCCCAATACCTGTTATGGGGAAAGGTTCACCGAATTTTATCATTATTGGCTTTTTATGATCGAGCGGACCAATCTCTTTTATGAGTCTGCCATTACTCCAGAAATCTGTTTTTATTGCAACCGGGACAACCTTAACACCTGCCTTTTTAGCCAGTTTTACTCCGATAGAATTGAATTCTTCTGTTTTAAAAATTGTACTTCGTGTACTTTGTGGGAAAACAACAATGGATATTCCCCTGGATAGTAGTTCCATTCCCTGGTTCATAACCACCTCAAAATCTTTTCTTGCGTCAGTACGTCCCACAATAATTGGTTTTCTGGATCTCATTACGGGGCCAAACAATGGATGTCTCACCAGACTTTCTTTTACTACAAAAGTAACTTCACGCCTGGGGGCAATCATGCTTGGGAAGACCATTGTTTCGAGAGTACTCATGTGATTACTGATAAAAACAACAGGTTCATTGTTTCTGTCAATATTCTCCATTCCGGAAATATGGAACTTCCCTCCGGTCCTCTCAATGAGTCTGAAGATCCATATTGATGAATCAGCCCATTCTTTCTTTTCATAACGCCCGTGAAGGGCCATTCGCCTGGTTGTAAGTACAATTATAGAATACCTTAACAGAAAGTAAAACCAGTTATCCTGTAATAACCATTCAAGTAAAGACCTGGATCTTCTTTCAGGTGTGTCATAATTATATGAATCAAAATAACTCCATTGCATAAAAATCGGGGCTTAATCTTTGCTATTTTTACACTCTAAAGGTAAATTTAAATTTCATTTTTAAAAAAGTCTATAAAATCATTTTCGATGAATAAGAACAGGATAAGGGGAAAACTAAAGGGATACTTTTTCATTGCGAAACTTCACAACTTCTACCCTTTCAGAATCATTCGCTTTTTTTCACAGATGGGTGAATTGTCAAAGTGGATAAGCGACCATAGAAATATAAGTTATTCTGACTTCTATTCATCGAAGTTTGATTATTCAAAAAGATACTCTCTTTATCAGTTCCTGACCGAAAATGAAATTAAAAACATGGCAATAGATTATCTTGAATTTGGTGTTTCAACTGGTTTGTCATTCAGGTGGTGGACTGATAATATAAAAAACAGTGATTCAAGGTTCTTTGGTTTCGACACCTTTACAGGTCTGCCTGAAGACTGGGGAAGCTTTAAAAAAGGGGATATGGCAAATAACAACAAGATTCCTGAAATAAATGACAGCAGATGCAGTTTTTATCAGGGGTTGTTCCAGCAGACACTTCCAAAATTTCTGCAAACCTATTCCAGTGACAGGACGAAGATTATTCACATGGATGCTGATCTTTATACATCAACACTCTTCGTGCTGACTTCCTTATCACACATCCTTAGAAAAGGAGATATAATTTTATTCGATGAATTTAATGTCCCGATGCATGAGTTCAAGGCATTTTCAGAATGGTCAAAAGCATTCTATATAAAATATAAGGTGCTTGCAGCTGTGAACAACTATTACCAGGTTGCTATTAAACTGGAAGGGTAATAGAATTGCGGATTGCGGATTATTAACTGACTTGAAAATCAAACTCGCAAATCCGAAATCCGGAATTCGAAATCCGAAATCATTTCATCAGCTCTTTCTTTTTCTCCTGATACAGTCTGATGCCCTCCATTACTATTTCAAAAGCTTTATCCCGGTTCATGAACTGCTCGACAATAACATTCTTGTGTTCGAGCATCTTATAGTCCTCGAAGAATCTCTTCAGTTCCACGAGGGTATGCGGAGGAAGTTCTGAAATATCATTTATATAATTAACCGACATATCATGGTTGGCGACAGCAATCATCTTATCATCTCTTTCAGTGCCATCAATCATTTCCATTGCACCAATTATCTTTGCTTCAACTATGCACATCGGAGCCACATCAATTGAACAGATTACAAGAATATCAAGAGGGTCATGGTCATCACAATACGTTTGATGGATAAAACCATAATTTGCCGGGTAATGAACAGAAGAAAAAAGAACCCTGTCGAGACGGAGCAATCCTGAGTCTTTGTCCATCTCATATTTACCTTTTGAATTCTTTGGGATTTCGATTATACATCTTACAATCCTGGGAACTTCATCTCCGGGAGATATACAGTGCCAGGGGTGGGTACATGGTTTCATCTGGTCATTCAAAATTAATAACCAAAGTTAGAAATAATACGTTGCTCACTACCTTGTACGACGCTTTTCTTTAATAAGGTATGGAAGAAGAAACTCGGCAAGAGGTAACGGATCGTGGGTTTTGGCCCAATTGGTTGTTACTTCATACTGCTCCCTGAGTTTTTCGAAATTAAACATCAGGAACTCCTCGTCAAAGTCGGGGATCCAGATAAAGGTTCTTGGTACCATATCGGGAGCTTCAACAGAGAATTCCTTAAGTCGTTTGATAATTCCCCTTTTCAGCATATTATCAAGGGATATTCCCATCCTGTCAAACATTCCACGGTCATTCAGTCCAAGTATTTTCAGCTCTTCGCTTACTTTGGGTATACTATCACTTTTCCTGCTGATGACATAGATTTTTTCCACCTCATATCCCCTGTGTCTTTCAAAATCGAACAATGCGTGGAATGGTACATGATCCTCTCCTACTCCACCATCAATATATTCATCATCCGGGATTGTTTTAACATTTTTAATCCTTACCGGCGGAAATGCAATGGGAAATGAAGTGGAGGCCATTAATACATCCGCAACACTTAAAGTGGTATCGGTTTCAGCATTGATCTTCCTGCTGCACATCCTGTAAACCGATTTCTTAAGATCGATTTTTTTAATATTTGTGAAAGAGATGGCAGTGCAGAAGGGAAGATCTCCCATTTTTTTATAGTGAAGTTTTCCTTCAACTACATTTGTAATGAATTTACGGGCCGGGTCTGTATTAACCGGAAGTTTTTTCCCTTCCTGGATAAAAATGTCACTGTTTTTAATATTGAAAATAATCTCCTTGTATTCTGACCACGTCATTTTGCCGCTAAGGATACCGTTAAGCATCACCGCATTCAGGGCTCCTGAACTTACTCCGGAAATAAAAACAACATTTTTCAGAAGACCCCTGTTGTATAAAGCCTCAAGCAGGGCGGCTTCCTGGGGCAACCTGGCTGCAGCACCTGTCATTATAATAGCTGTACCTGATCTTGGATGCGGCTGCTGCTCCTTTTTTTCCTTGATTTCAGCAGAAGAAGTCATGAGAAACAATCCGATGATCAATATCAGGAAACCGGCATTTTTTCTGGAAATTTTCATAGATAAAATCCTATTAAAACAGTTCGAAAGATCTAATAAGATATTCCATTATAAAAGGATATCAAATTTAATAAAAAATGTTCCTTTTGTCAAAAGAATGTTATACAAAATACCGGTATTGAAAGCTGTGCCCGATTAATTACCTGTTTATCAGCGGAAGAACAACAAGTGTGAGAGATAATCCAATAAGTATTATCACCGCACTCCAGCCGATTATATTGTTAGTCCTTTTATTAGTGTATTCACCCATTATCTTCTTCTTGTTGATAAGAAGCATCATACATAACAAAACTATAGGTAATAAGATACCGTTAATTACCTGAGACCATAATGATATGGGGATCAGCGGGGCATTTGGTATGAGAATAATAACAGCAGATACGATAAGTATTCCGGTATACAGGATATAGAACTCTTTTGCTTCATCCCATTTCTTATCAATCCCGGCTTCGAACCCAAAAGCTTCGCAGACAAAAAATGCAGTTGCGAGCGGAAGAATTGTAGCAGAAAAGATTGATGCTATAAAAAGACCAAAGGCAAAAAGCTGGGATGCAAAATTACCTGCAAGCGGAGCAAGGGATAGAGCAGCATCTTTTGCTTCATTTATCTGGATCCCATTTGGATGCAGGGTGGATGCACAGGCTACCATAATAAAGAATGCCACTACCACAGTCAGGACACAGCCAACGACTATATCCATAAGGGTATATTTGTAATTCTTCATTTTCAGTCCTTTTTCGATCACTGAAGTCTGCATATAAAACTGCATCCATGGAGCGATTGTAGTTCCGACAAGACCAATAACCATTGCCAGGCTCTGGGTGTTGATTTCCATTTTTGGATGAATGATCGATGAACCTATCTCACCCCAATGAGGTTTGCCCATAATTGCAGATACAATGTATGTCAGAAGTGATACGCTGAATACCAGAAATATACGCTCGGCAACTTTATAGGTACCCTTTACAACCAGTATCCATACAAGGATTGCTACTATTGGTACAGAAATATACTTACTGACACCAAATACCTCCATACTTCCTGCTACGCCGGCAAATTCAGTTGTTGTATTGCCAATTCCTGAAAACAACAAACCAAGAAATATGAAAAATGTTACTTTTATTCCAGCATTCTCCCTGATCAGATCAGCAAGCCCTTTGCCTGTAACTATACCCATCCTGGCATTCATCTCCTGGATCACAACGAGCACGATAAAGGACGGAATAAGAGTCCAGATCAGGCCATATCCATAAATTGCTCCAGCCAGCGAGTATGTAGTTATTCCTCCTGCGTCATTATCAACGCTTCCTGTAATGATTCCCGGACCAAGAATAGTCAGGAAAATCAAAAGACGACGAAAGAAATTTTTCCTGTTGAA
>JAHEYW010000093.1 GCA_023251395.1 Bacteroidales bacterium | reverse complement strand
TTGTCAGTGAAGTGAAGATTGTTAAAAGACCGGTTGGTAAGGGTCTCTATCCTGGCAAGCTCGACCTTAAACTGACAAGGGATACTGATTACCCCCCATTCGATCGGCCATTGACAATGCTAAACGGACAACTGCTGCACAAATCCGGTTTCACAGGGGAGGGTATACTCATTGCAGTTCTCGACGGAGGTTTTCTAAAGGCCGATCTAGCCTCTTCCCTTGATAATCTGAGATCCAGGAATGGAATAAAAGGGACATATGACATGATTCTCAGAAATAAATATGTTTATAATTATCATTATCACGGAACGGCAGTACTATCTGTTCTGGCAGGTGATATAACTGACTACATAGAAGGATCAGCTCCGGGAGCAGATTACTGGCTGATCAGAACGGAAGACACAAATAGTGAATTTCCCGTTGAAGAAGATTACTGGGTGGCCGGTGCTGAGTACGCCGATAGTCTCGGTGTTGATATAATTTCCTCATCTTTGGGATATTTCAATTTTGATGATCCTGACATGAACTACAAGTTCTCAGACATGAATGGAAAATCCACATTTGTTTCCAGGGCTGCAGAATCAGCTGCATCAAAAGGAATCCTTGTTGTTAACAGTGCCGGAAATGAAAGAACGTCGGAGTGGAAGAGGATAATTGCACCTTCTGACGGGGACAGTGTCATTGCCGCAGGAGCGGTCGACGGAAGTAATCTTATCTCTTCCTTTTCATCAGCAGGTCCCTCGGCAGACGGAAGAATAAAACCCGACAATGTTGCACAGGGTGTAAGTGTTGTCCTTCAGATTGAACCAGAAACACTGGCCAGGGCAAATGGCACATCATTTTCATGCCCCGTCCTGAGCGGCATGTGTGCCTGCCTGATGCAGGCTGTTCCGGAAGCCCTGAATATGAATATTTTTAATGCCCTTCACAGAAGCGGAGACAGATATAACAAGCCGGATTCATTATATGGTTACGGAATCCCGGATATAGTGAATTCGCTTAAAATTCTTCAGAACTTTTATTTAATAAACCCTGTTGATAGAACCTCTATCGGGCCCAATCCATTTACTGAGAATTTTGAAGTGACATTCAGGGAGGTCCCTGGTACACTAAGAATTCAAATCTTCAATACTTCAGGAAAACAGTTAATAAATAAATTCTATGATGATTATGTTGGAAGGAGCGTCAGAATAACAGATCTTCAGAATGTATCTGAAGGTTTGTATTTTGTAAAACTGACAACCTCAACATGGTCTGTCACACATAAAATAATTAAACTAAGAGAATGATTATGAATGACAAACTGTCATTGACCGAACTCCAACTCATAATCAAGGACTCGATATATCTGTCACTTCCTGGAATGTACTGGGTTGTTGCCGAGATTGCCGAAATAAAAGAAAATTATGCCGGTCACTGCTATTTAGAGCTTGTCGAAAAAGATCCGGAAGAGATCAACATTAAATCAAGGGTAAGGGCAGTTATCTGGGCAAAGAAATACAGTTTTCTGAAGTCATTTTTTGAAAGCACGACCAGAGAATCATTAAAAGTGGGACTTAAAATACTGATAAAAGTAACAGTTGAATATCATGAGGTTTATGGATTAAGTCTTGTTATAAATGATCTTGATCCAGCCTTTACAATTGGTGAGATGGCGATAAGGAGGCAGCAAATCATCAGGCAGCTGGAGAAAGAAGGAATATTTACAATGAACAAAGAGTTACCTTTCCCTCTACTACCCAAAAGAGTTGCGGTAATCTCTTCCAGAACAGCTGCCGGCTACCATGATTTCGAAAAGCACCTGAATTCCAACAGTTTCGGTTTTGTTTTTTACACACATCTTTTTGAAGCATCAATGCAGGGTACAGATACGGAAGCCAGTGTTATTAATGCACTTGACAGAATATCAGGTTTTACGGAACTTTTTGACTTAGTGGCTATTATACGGGGAGGTGGTTCCCAGGCGGACCTGAGCTGGTTTGATAATTATAATATTGCCTATCATATTACTCAGTTTCCTTTGTCGGTAATTACCGGAATTGGACATGAAAAGGATGTCTCTGTTACCGACATGGTAGCCCATAAATCGCTCAAAACCCCAACCGCTGTCGCTGACTATCTCATCAACACATTTGCAGATACTGAAAACTATCTGGTTGAGACAAGCAAAACTATTGCAGAATTGTCGTCTTCGATAATAAAAGAGTTTACTGATAAACTTGACACAAGCAGAATGAGACTTATCCCTCTTTCGGAGAGAAGGATTGCCGACGAAAGGGAAAGACTATCAAAACAAATAATTGCAATTATTAATGTGGGAAAACAGTACCTGATAAGAGAAGAGGCAGTACCCGTACGTTTACGATCGAGACTCAATTCATCATCAGTGCATTATTTAAATGATACCAGCAGGAAAATAAAGCAATATATAACAGAAATTAAAATCAACTACACCAATTCTATAAAACAAAAAGTGGGTTACGTGGAAAACCTTAACAGCAATCTCAGGGTTCTTGATCCTGATAATGTCCTGAAAAGGGGCTATACTGTAACATCAAGACATGGAATAATTATAAAAAGTGCAGATGCCCTACAGGAAAAGGATAAAATCGAAACCAGGTTTAGTGATGGGACTGTTTCAAGCACAGTAAATTTTGAAATGTGATAATTTGAAAATAAGTATATAAATAGTTAATCCATAAACAATACAAATGGCAAAAAAGGAATTTTCATTCAACGAGGCTGTGAAAGAAATTGAAAGAATTTTGCAGACAATAGAAACCGGTAATCTTGACGTTGATAAGTTATCCGAGGAAGTAAAGAAAGCTTCGGAGTTGATCAAACAATGTCAGAAAAAACTCCGTTCAACGGAGGAAGAAATAAACAGTATCTTTAAAGACCTGGTGTAATACTGAGGGTTTCTCAGGAGTGCCCGGATACACTACTTTTATCAAATGCAGAAATGTTAAACACAACCAACCAGCAATCTGCTTCAGTTAATCCAAGGAGCTAAAATAAAAAAGGGGCTTTTTACAGCCCCCTTTACTACTTACTACCCTAACCTAACCTAAAACCTATGAAAAAAACCGCTGTTGATCAATTTTAAACTTTCTATATGCTTAAACGCTTAAACATATCATAAAGTTGCGACGTTTGTCAATATTTTTTGAATGTTCGTCACTTTTCAACACCAAGCACCTCTTTGAATGCCTTTTCGAGGGATTCTTTTGGTAAAGCACCCATTGCCATTTGTGGCTGACCCACCTTGGGAACAAATAGCAAGCTTGGAATGCTTCTGATTCCAAAAATAGAAGCCAGCTCAGTTTCAGCTTCAGTATCAATCTTGAAGATATTCATCTTCCCATCGTATTCTTTTGCGAGTTCTTCAAGAATCGGTGCTACCATTTTACAAGGGCCACACCAATCTGCATAAAAGTCAATTAAACATGGAAGCTCGCCATTATATTTCCATTCCTTATTATTCTCATAATCAAATACTTTGAAAATAAAGGTCTCTTTTGTCAAATGTTCTGTCATATCAATTTTTTTATTAAACGTAATCGGTAAGTATTTGTTCATTCTCAATTTCCGTACCATTTGGCAGGAACCGATATATTGTAAAGAAAATAGAGTTTAAATTGTAACTTTGTCATGAAAAAACCAACAAATTGTCATATTTAAATATGAATATATGTCTTTATGACAAAATTTTTGACAAACTAACAGAGGTAATCACTGCTGAGAATGTTGAAGCCTATGTCATTGGGGGATATGTCAGAGACTGCCTTCTTAAAAGGGAACATCGTGATAAAGATATTGATATTGTAGTAATTGGTAGTGGTATTGCTATCGCAAGAAAAATTGCTAAAAAGCTTGGGCCAAATATTAATGTTACAGTATATAAGAACTTTGGAACTGCAATGTTCAGGTACCTCGACTACGAACTCGAATTCGTCGGTGCCAGAAAAGAATCGTATAACCGTGGGTCCAGAAAACCAGTTGTAGAGAATGGGACACTCGAAGATGACCAGAAGAGACGTGATTTCACCATAAATGCTTTAGCTATTAGCTTAAGCGGAGATACTTTGGGAAGTTTTCTTGATCCGTTTAATGGGATGCAGGATCTTAAGGATAAGATTATACGGACACCCATGGATCCTGACAAAACATTTTCCGATGATCCTCTGAGGATGATGCGTGCCATAAGATTTGCTACACAGCTTAAATTCTCGATAGAAAAAGAGACATTAAAGTCAATATGCCGCAATGCAGAAAGGATAAAAATTGTATCAGGGGAAAGAATAGTAACAGAGCTGAACAAGATAATCATGTGCGAGCATCCATCAAATGGTTTTTTATTGCTCGAACAAACTGGTCTATTATCTTATATTTTCCCTGAGCTTCAGAATATGAAAGGGGTTGAACTGAAAGAAGGAAAGGCACATAAGGATAATTTCCATCATTCTATCAAGGTACTCGACAATATATGCCTGAAAACTGATGATCTATGGTTGAGGTACGCTGCTCTTTTACATGATGTTGGAAAGCCAGTTACAAAAAAATACTCAGATGAGAACGGATGGTCATTTCATGGGCATGAATTTGTTGGGGCAAAAATGATTCCAGAAATTTTCCGCCGTATGAAGATGCCCCTTAATGAAAAGATGAAGTTTGTTCAGAAAATGGTTGACTTGCATCTGAGACCAATAGTACTTTCTCAGGAAATAGTAACTGACTCAGCAGTCAGAAGGCTCCTTTTTGATGCAGGAGATGATATTGATTCCCTAATGATGCTTTGCGAGGCTGACATAACATCAAAAAACAAGGAAAAAAAATCAAAGCACCTTGAAAATTTCAAACTGGTAAGAACAAAACTCAAAGAAATTGAGGAGAAAGATGCAATTAGAAATTTTCAGCCTCCGGTTGACGGAGAAGAGATAATAACAACTTTTGGTATAAGACCTGGAAGAGAGGTCGGTATAATCAAGAATTTCATAAGAGAGGCTATCCTTGACGGCTTAATACCAAATGAGCACGAAGCAGCCAGAGAATTGATGATAAGAAAAGGTATTGAATTAGGATTAAAGCCTGTTTTACCCTAATCTAAAACCTGGAAATATCAAGTATTACAGGCAGGTGATCGCTGAATCCCCCGTGATACCGGTACCCTCTGTAAGTTGAAAATGGCATCAATCCGGGATAGACCGGGTCTTTCTCCAGAAGAAAATCACGATTAAAGATATGGAAGGATGACCTTGTTGTAAAAAGTCCCTTTTTGCAGTTAACCAGACTTTGAGAAACAATTACCTGATCAAGCATTTCCCATCTTCCCTGGTATTTATAAGTACCCTTTCCATTTCCCGAACTCACTTCAGAAAGATTAACAAGGTCAGGAACTTCGTTACCGGGATTTCTATACCTGTTTCCAGTCAGAATCATGATTTCGGGATCATCCGGAGAGCAGTTAAAATCACCTGCTATTATAATTTTGGCAGTGCCGGATGATGAAATCAGGAGTGAATCAACCCTGGATTTGATCATCTCAGCAATACTCTTTCTCAGTGACTCCTCAGATAATACTCCGCCTCTTCTTGAAGGCCAGTGATTAAGGAAAAGATGGATTGTGTCATAATCTACAGACCATTTGGAATATAACACCCGCCTTGTTCTGTATTCTCTCTGACCAATATTAATTGGCTTGATATATTTGTATTCAATTAGTTTAAGAAGATCTTTCCTATAAATCAGGCAGACATCAATTCCCCGCAAGTCCTCAGATTCTTCATGGATTATCCCGTATCTATTTTTACCCAGATAGGTAGTGTTCAGCAGATCATACAAAACTGATTTCTTTTCTATTTCACAGAATCCGGCAATAGCTGGCGTATCCCATTCACCTGCAGCAATAAGGACTTTATAGACAGCATTCACTTTGTCTTTGTACCTCTCAGCATTCCATTTCATTAATCCATGAGGTAAAAACTCATTATCCTGCTTTAATGAATCGTCATGGATGTCAAAGAAATTCTCAGTATTATAGAAAACAAATCTCAAAACCTGCTTTCCTGTCGTCTGAGAAAGTCCGGAAATAAAAAATGCAGCACAAATTAAAGAGGTACAGAGGGATTTTACCCCGGTACCTTGAGACATAATATTTTATTTAACTTTTTTATGTTCGCCCGGGAGTCTCTCATAAGCACCTATATCCGGAATTCCATTACTGCTCCTTGAAACTCCTCTGACATCAAAAGGGTAAGCAGCTGAATATGACTGATTTCCCCTGTTTATTAAAGGTGAAAGAGTATCCGGTCTCAGGTCCCATTTCTCCAGATCAATGAACAAAGGATTCTTATTTGCACTTGTATATGGGAACAAATCTGTTTTCCAGAAAGCTGAATGCAATGTATCCAGCTTTACCAGACAATGGTCAAATATATAATTACCAGTAAGGGTTGAACCAGAAGGTATCATATTCAGCTCTGAAATATTGTCACCATATAGTACAGTATTAACTAATGTAAGTGTGATTTTTTCGGAAGGCTTTTCCGAAACAAGGAATACCGGAGTCAGTCTGAACCCATAATCCCATCGGTTGAATAGGGTGCAAAAAACAAAATTATATACACCACCACCCGAAATGGAGATACAATTAATTCCACAATGGTATATAATACAATTTGCTGCGAGTATATTACTATTTGAAGCTGATATCCCGGACACTGAAGAATGAGCAATAACAGAAGAATTGATTTTTATATCCGGGAAACCATTATTTGAGTTTAAGTCATCTGCACGTAATCCATATACTGAATTCCTTATTATTGCATTATTTATAATATTCCCTTTACTTGAATTTTTAAATTCAATTCCGGTCCACTGTCCAGGAATATCCTCATACATCATTTCTGTCCTGTCGGAGGCAAATAAAACGGGTTGCGAGAACTGCCCGTTAACTATCAGTGTTCCGTATATTGTCATTACTGAATTCCTGTGAAACAGAACCTTTACCCCTTCGTCTATTGTCAATGTTCCAAGTGAATCAACAGTAGCCTGATTATATATTACATATGGTTTCCCCTTTACCCAGACCGCATTTTTAATTATACCGTCTTTAATGAGATTTATATCCTGCCCCCAGGCAAGAAGTTTTACTGATCGAAGATTGTCATTAAAATTAAAAATAATTGAATCAGTTACAGTGACGGGAGAGTCACTTGAAAGTGGATTAATGAAGGCATCTATAAAGATAAAGATACTATCACCGGCATCAATTGGGATATTATCTTTTTCATTTACAGGCTCTCCGTCTATGTTCAACCTGAATTTGGAGGATTGTCCACCTGCCAGAGAAATATGGTTTATTACCAGGCTGGTCTTTCCGGTGTTCTTAACCCTTAATTCTTTAGTTGCTGTACCAACAGAAGTGAATACTGTATCAAAAAAAACCGTATCAGTTGAAAAGCCGATACCTGACACCGGGGAATTGCCGATCCTTTCACACGAATAAAACAATATGGATGCAACAAAGAATATTAAAATATGACGAAACATTATTCAAAATTAATAATTCCTGAGGACATAAATAAAAAAGGGGCAATGAAGCCCCTCTCTTTATTCAAAATATCATTAATAAGCATTTATCCATTTATATCTTCTTGCACTTTCACCAAATTTTACTGCAAAATTAATCTCATGAGATCCAAAACTATGTTTCCTGATATCAGTTAGTGCCATATCAAAGGAGTATCCAAAATAGAATCTGTCATATCTGAGTCCGGCCATTAATATTAAAGCATCACCTGTTCGGTATGATAAACCTGCCCAGTAATCCTCTTTGTAATAAATCCTCGTAGTAAGGTCCATCTGAATTGATTTAAAAAACATATCAGAGGATTTAATTAAAGCTGACGGGACTATCTGCCATTCTGGATTATTAAGTTTGAACTTCATTCCGCCCGTCAGATAAAAGTGACCCAATTCGGATCTTTTATTGTCCCCCTGATTCATAAAAAGTATAGAGCCTCTCGAAATTGAAGACATAGCAAAACCAACCCAATATTTAACAGTTGTGAAACTTGCACCAAAATTAAAATCAGGGACATATACAACCCTGTCATAGCTATTAAGGAAAGAGTCATCAGCATCGTGAAGAAGAAGGTTGCCGTTAAGATCAATTGCATACTGGTAAAATGTTGCTGCCAGTCCGAGTGAAAGATCATTCGGAACACCATCAGTTTTTCCCATCTCGATATGGTAAGAATAAGCTGCGAGGAGCCCTGTTCTGCTCATTATGCCATTTCTGTCATTGAAAATATATCCTCCAAGTCCAACTCTACCACCTTTAGTGGGATGTATGATCTTACGTCTGACTGAGGTCGATTTTGAAATGTAGCTGTCTTTCAACAGTCTTGTCTGGAAACTGGCAGCATAGGTTGCTGGTGCACCACTCAACCCAACCCATTGCTGTCTTGCAGTAATATTTACTGTTGTATATCCGTCAGTTCCAGCCAGGGAAGGATTGATCAAAAACCCATTCATGATATATTGGCTGTACATTGGTTCCTGCTGTGCCAATGAGACGCCGGTCAGAGAGGACAGCAGGACAAACAGTAGTATTTTGGTCAGTATTCTCATTTATGATAGTTCTTCGAATTTAATAATATTTACCTTATTACTGAAATCTGCCCTGACCTTGGTTTCGATCCATCGTCCAGGTAAAGTATATAAGTATATGAATCAACCGGAACCAATTTACCACCCTCTTTTCCATCCCAAGGATTAGCTGAAAGGTTCTTCGATTTCCAGATCAGTTTACCCCACCTGCTATAGACAAGCACTTCAGCATTAGGATACATATCTATGTTCCTGATTATCCATGTATCATTCTTACCATCTCCGTTAGGAGTAATGACTTTTGGGACCTCAATGCATGTTGGTCCGCCATCAAATGCAACTACTATGTCCATTGAAGCTGCACAGAAATTAGCATCCACAACCACCACGCTATAAGTACTGTCACCTGCAGATCTTGGTGAATATTTCAGGCCGTCTGACCAGTTGATACTGTATGGTGCTGTACCACCAGTAATATTCAAGGTAATCAGACCATCCCTGACATCAGGACAGGTTGCATTCACGACAGTTGCTTCGATAGATAATGGAGCGGGTGCTGTCACTGTTGAGGTTACATTGATGAAACAACCTTTTGAATCTGTAACTTTTACAGTATAAGATCCGGCTGTCAGGCTGGTAACATCTTCAGTCACTGCCGAATTACTCCACTGGTAAGTATACGGTGCTGTACCACCACTGACTGTCAGATCAATAGATCCATTATTACCACCGCTACAGAGTACATTTGTCACAATTGTTGTTCCTGCCAATGCGGCTGCAGGTTGTCCAACTGTAATACTTGAAGTAGCTGTACACAGATTTGCATCTGTAACCGTAACCGTATAGGTTCCTGCAGCGATATTAGATGCTGTGGCTGTATTCTGAACCGGGGTTGTATTCCATTTATAAGTATATGGGGAAGTTCCGCCAGATGCAGTTGCAGTCGCAGAGCCTGTAGAAGTACCAAAACAGGTTGCATCCGTTTTTGTTGTTATGACTGTTGGAGGTGTTGGTACTGCATTTACAGTGACTACCGTTGTAACGGAATTACATCCTCCTGAACTACTGATAATAATATTGTAGATTCCTGGTACCAATCCAGCGCTAACATTACTTGCCTGGAATGTAGTACCATTATCAAAACTATATGTATCACTTGCATTCTGAATGGTAACTGTTATTGTCCCTGTAACTATTGCACAGTTAGGTTGGGTTACAGTGACCACAGGTGTACCAGGTGTCACAGGTTGTGAGTTGATAATTGCATTGGATGATGGTACAGAGGTACATGTCGATACTCCGTCTGTGACAGTAAATGTATAGGTTCCTGATGCAAGGCCAGTGAATGTTCCTGTGGTACCTGTTCCAGTTATTGTGGTTGATCCTACAGACTCGGTTACGGTCCATGCGCCTGCCGGTAAACCACTAAGTGCAACACTACCTGTTGCTACTGTACAGGTTGGCTGTGTAATTGTTCCCACTACTGGTGCTGTTGGTACAGCTGGAGGTACATTTATAACAGCATTGCCTGAGGCGACAGAGGTACATAATGTTGTTCCATCTGTAACGGTGAATGTATAGGTTCCTGTTACCAGGCCGCTGAATGCTCCAGTTGTACCAGTTCCAGTCATAGTTGTCGATCCTACTGACTCAGTTACAGTCCATGTGCCTGCTGGCAGACCACTCAGTGCTACACTTCCTGCTGCTACAGTACATGTTGGTTGTGTGATCGCTCCTACTACTGGTGCTGTCGGAGGTAAAGGAATTGTATTGATAACTGCATTGCCTGAAGCCACAGAAGTACATGTTGATACTCCGTCTGTAACAGTGAACATATAGGTTCCAGCTGCAAGACCACTGAAGGTTCCTGTTGCACCAGTTCCTGTTATTGTTGTTAATCCTACTGATTCGGTTACGGTCCATGCACCTGTCGGTAAACCACTAAGTGCAACACTACCTGTTGCTACTGCACAGGTCGGCTGTGTGATAGCTCCTACTACTGGTGCTGCCGGTGTAGCAGGTTGTACGTTGACTACTGCACTACCCGATGCCACTGAAGTACATGTTGATACTCCGTCAGTAACAGTGAATGTATAGGTACCTGGTGCAAGACCACTGAAGGTTCCTGTTGCACCGGTTCCTGTTATTGTTGTTAATCCTACTGATTCGGTCACTGTCCATACTCCTGCAGGCAGACCGCTCAGTGCAACACTACCTGTTGCTACTGCACAGGTAGGCTGTGTAATAGCTCCTACTACTGGTGCGGTTGGTACTGCCGGTACTGCATTGACTATTGCGTTACCTGATGCCACTGAGGTACATGTAGATACTCCGTCAGTAACAGTGAATGTATAGGTACCTGGTGCAAGACCACTGAATGTTCCTGTTGTACCAGTTCCTGTTATTGTTGTTAATCCTACTGATTCGGTCACTGTCCATGCTCCTGCAGGCAGACCGCTCAGTGCAACACTGCCTGTCGCTACTGTACAGGTCGGTTGTGTGATAGCTCCTACTACTGGTGCTGTCGGTGGCAATGGAATAGCATTTATTACAGCACTTGTGGATGCCATTGATGTACAGGTCGATACTCCGTCGGTTACAGTGAACGTATAGGTTCCAGCTGCAAGACCACTGAATGTTCCTGTTGCACCAGTTCCTGTTATTGTTGTTAATCCTACTGATTCGGTTACGGTCCAGGTACCTGCTGCCGGTAAGCCGCTAAGTGCTACGCTGCCTGTTGCCACAGTACATGTAGGCTGAGTTATTGCTCCTACTACAGGTGCTGTCGGTGTGGCAGGCT
>JAHEYW010000298.1 GCA_023251395.1 Bacteroidales bacterium | reverse complement strand
AGCGGTGGTCAATCCTGCGCAGTCATTGAAATATGAATAACCGATAAGATAAGAATGGGTAAAGGAACTTTCCTCATATTAATTTCTTAACCCATCCCTAACCCTTCCCTTAAACAATAAGGGAAGGGAGTATAAGCCTGTATTATAGAGTGTTATACCCCTTCCCTTAATCATAAGGGAAGGGGATGGGGATGGGTTCAAAAATAAAAACAAAAAAGGGGCATCCTGTTAAGACACCCCAAATTACATAATAATAAAACCGGCAAAATATATAATGAATCTGAATCCTAGTACATACTGTTAATCAGTTGTCCGAATTCATCTCTCTGCTTAAGAGGAAAAGCAAATGTCCTGCCATCGCGGGTTACAACATTAAGACCCTTTGTATTCACAAGGAAACCGTTACTGTAATAGATGACCTCAAGAATATTGTCAAACATTATCTCCAGGTTGAATTTCTCCAGGCCTGTCTTCACAGCCTTAAAATATAGTCTCTGGTTTGTGACGATTAGCTTGCCGTCAATTTTGTTGTTCTCAAAAACCTGGTTTGTATCTCCGGCTTTAAGGACTACCTCATTTGGGTTTAGTACAACTACCATAAGATTTCCTTTTAATATTTAATGCTTTCTGTATCAAAGACGGATAACTTATTATTATGATGCATCAGGGAACCAACAATTTTAAAGAAATCTGAAACTTTTTATGGATAATCTTTAATTCAAAGCATTTGTCTAAGGGTGTCTAATTTTTTTACATAAATTTGAACCAAAGGACCGGAAACTAAAAATATTTACAATGATAAACGGAACAGTCCTTATCGTTGATGACAACCGGAGCATAACAGATTCACTCGAACTTATGCTTCAGGGAGATGTTGAAAAGGTCATTTCTCTTAACGATCCCAACAGGTTGTACGAAATATTCCGTAAGAGTGAGATTGATATCGTTCTGCTTGATATGAACTTCAGAGCCGGCATAAGTTCCGGAAATGAAGGTCTGTTCTGGATGAAGGAGATCCTGAAACATGACAAGGATATTAGTATCATCATGATAACAGCATATGGTGACGTTGAGCTTGCGGTGAAAGCAATTCGTGAAGGCGCATTCGATTTTGTACTCAAACCCTGGGACAATACAAAACTTCTGGCCACAATAAATGCAGCATGGAAGCTGAGGTCTTCCAGGATCATGGCAACAAATCTTGAAAATGATAACCGGCACCTGAAAAAGGAATTCAACAGCAACAGAGAAAAGATCATAACCGGAAATTCACTCACCATGGTCAATGTCATGAATGTTGTCAGGAAGGTTGCAGATACCGATGCCAATATTCTCATATATGGTGAAAACGGAACAGGAAAAGAATTACTTGCAAGAGAGCTCCATAACCTGTCAGAGAGACGCAATGAGCTTTTGCTGGCAGTGGACCTTGGAACTGTTCCGGAAACCCTGTTCGAGAGTGAAATGTTTGGACATGTGAGAGGAGCTTTTACCGATGCAAGGGAAGACCGCGCAGGAAAATTTGAGATGGCAAATAAAGGCACTCTTTTCCTTGATGAGATCGGTAATATTTCTCCGGCTTCACAATCAAAGCTGCTCGGTGTCATCCAGAACAGGAGCATCACACGCGTAGGTTCCAACAAGACAATACCTGTGAATATCAGGCTCATTTGCGCAACAAACTGTAATCTGACAGTCATGGTCAGTAAAGGATTATTCAGGGAGGATCTGCTTTACAGGATAAATACAATCACAATTGAAGTCCCTCCTCTTCGCGAAAGAAGAGACGATATCCCGGTTCTTGTTCAGCATTTTATTAAATTTTACTCTGAAAAATACAGGAAAAATATACCACAAATAACACCGGATGCAGTAGACAAAATTGTAGGGTATCACTGGCCGGGGAACATCCGCGAACTGCAGCATACTATTGAGAAGGCAGTAATCTTGTCTGATTCAGAGGTTATTGATTCAAATGATTTTGATCTGAACAGAATGACCGGCGGGGAAGATTTTAACGGGAATGGTTCTCTTGCCGATATGGAAAAGAAAATGATTGCTGAAGCACTCAGGAAAAACAATAATAACCTGAGTATGGTAGCTTCCAGGCTGGGGATTACCAGGCAGACATTATACAACAAGATAAAGAAGTATGATCTATAGACGATTCTATTTTACAGTCATTTTATACGTCGCAGCGATTGTCCTTTGTGCTTCAGGAATTGTATTTTTTTTCAGCAGGATAATACTCTATTCAGCTTTATTTCTTGTATTAATGATCCTGGCAACCATTTCTTTTATACGGTGGCTAAATATCACGAATGAGAAGCTTGCTTTCTTTTTCAGTGCAGTGAGGAACGACGATACTTCATTTCAGTTTCCTGAGAATAGAGGTCTGGAAAAAGAAAAGATCCTCAATAAGAGCCTGAACGATCTGAACAGAAAATTACAGGATGCAAGGATCAATATAGAAATACAGGAAAAATTTTACAGAAGCATAATGGATAGTATCCGGACCGGCATAATCTCTTTCTCAAAAGAAGGTGTTGTTGAATTTGCCAATCCGGAGTTCCTCAGAATGTTTAATATTGAACATATTTCGCATATAAAGCGTCTCGACAGGATCGACATAAAGCTTACAGAGATGTTAATGAAGATAAAACCAGGAGAAAAGAAATGGATAAATGTGAGAGTAGACCTGAACCTCCTCAGCCTGGCATCAATTTCACAGGAGATAATTCTTCAGGGAAGAGTAATGAAGATTGTAAGTCTGCAGGACATCAAAACTGAGCTTGACAGACAGGAGATAGACTCATGGCAGAAGCTGATCAGAATTCTCAACCACGAGATAATGAATTCAGTAACTCCGATAACATCCTTAAGCTCTACAATACTCGGATTTTACAAAACCCGGGAGGGAAATAAGATCCCTGATATGATAACACAAAAAATTGTTGAGGACACCGTCAGGGGTTTAAATATTATTGGTGAACACGGAAATGGACTTGTTAAATTCGTGGATTCTTACCGGAGCCTTGTCCGACTCCCCAATCCTGAATTCAAGGAGATCAAACTCGATGAATTTTTTGCAAGAATAGTGATCTTTGCCAGT
>JAHEYW010000297.1 GCA_023251395.1 Bacteroidales bacterium | reverse complement strand
GAGAACAGGTAGTCAGGGCAGGCGCGACACTGGCCGCAATTACAGGAAACATAGGAATACCGGGAGGATGGGCCAGTGGACTGGGGAACCAGCCCGGGAGTGAACCTTTCTGGACAATTTTCCCTACCGGCGATAATCCGGTTAAAGCAAAAATTCCTGTATTTCTCTGGACTGAAGCAATTCTCAGAGGAAATGAAATGGGTTCCACTGAAGGTGTCCAGGGAGCTGATAAACTGGATAATAATATTAAACTGATCTGGTCAGTAGCTTCAAATATACTCATCAATCAACATGGGAATATCAATAGGACAGCAGAAATACTAAAAGATGAAAACCTTGTGGAGTTTATTGCTGTTCAGGATAATTTTCTGACTCCATCTGCAAAATTTGCGGATCTTGTCCTTCCTGCATGTACCCAGTTTGAAACATGGGGAGTAGAAGATGGCTGGAAATATGGAGAGGAAGTTATACTTACACCCAAGATTGTTGACCCGCCATTCGAAACAAAGAGTGATTACCGGATATGTGCAGATCTGTCAAAAAAATTCGGCGTCTGGGAGAAGTATACTGAGAACGGCAGAGATGAAAAAGCATGGACAGAATGGATGGTAAATGAGATTTACAGGAAAACCCGTTTCCCTGAAATGCCATCATTTAAGGAACTTGAAAAATCCAATTCGGGTCTTTATGTAAAACCTGTTAAAATACCTGAGATTGCATTTGCTGATTTCAGAAAAGATCCCCTAAAGCATCCATTGAGTACACCAACAGGGAAAATTGAGATTTTCTCTGCTCCTCTTTACACAATGAAAAACCCGGTGGAGATTCCAGCTCTGCCGAAATATATCCCGGAATGGGAAAATCCCTTCGACGAAAATTCAAAAAAATATCCTCTTCAGGCGATGGGCCATCATTATATGCCCAGAGTGCACTCTACTCATAATAACAACAAATGGTCAATGGAGGCTTTTCCACAAAGGGTCTTCTTAAGTTATGAGGATGCCTCAAAGAGAGGCATTAAGAACGGTGACCTCGTGAGAATCTGGAATGACAGGGGAACCATGATCATAAAATGCAGATTAACAAGAAAGATTTTGCCGGGAGTAATTGATATACCTCAGGGTGCCTGGTACAACCCTGATAAAAATGGTGTTGATCTTGGCGGCAATATCAATATTTTGTCATCTGAACGTTGGACTGCCCTCGCAAAGGGAAATGCCCAGCATACAATAATGGTTGAGGTAGAAAAATTCAATGGCGTGATTGCAGCAAAATGAAAATGTACGCATTCTATATCAACTCCTCAGTATGTTCAGGCTGCAAAACTTGCCAGGTAGCCTGCAAGGACAAAAATGATCTTAAACCAGGTATCAACTGGAGGCGGGTATACGATATTCAGGGGGGTGGATATAAATCAGAAAATGGGATCATCACATCAGTTCCGTTTGCATATAATCTTTCTCTTTCATGTTTCAATTGTGATAATCCCAGATGCATGGCTGCATGTCCTACAAAAGCTATTTATGAGAATGAAAACGGGATTATCCTGATAGATCACGACCTGTGTATGGGTTGCAGGTATTGCGAATGGGTCTGTCCATATGGAGCCCCTCAGTTTGATCCGGATATAAAAATGATGACTAAATGTAATCTTTGTGAAGATTACGTATCAGCTGGAAGAAAACCATCATGCGTTGATGCCTGTCCGATGAGAGCCCTCGACTTTGGCCCGGCTGAGGAGATGAAATCCAGATACGGGTCTACCGCACAGGTATTTCCTCTTCCTGATCCGGCTATTTCAGGACCAGGAATGATAATTAATCCCCATAAAAATTCTTCGGGAGCTAATTCCGAAAATGCAGTTATAAACTTCAAAGAGGACCAGCAGGATGAATGAGAATTTTACTTCACTTGTCTTTTTTACCGTCCTATGCCAGACTGCAGCCGGAGCTCTGATATTCAGAGGATTGACTTTGATATGGAAAAGTAATGAAACCTTTGCTTTCGAATCTGCAAGATTCACACTCCCCGCAATTTCTTTCTTATTGATCATTTCACTTGTTCTTGCATTTTTTCACCTCGGGAAACCGGTACATGCAATAAATGCATTTAACAATCTAAGTAAAAGCTGGCTTAGCCGTGAGATATTATTCCTTTCCATACTGATTGCATTGGTAATCTCACTTATGCTTATCAATAACAGAAGCAGCATTTCAAAAATAGAACCTGTATTTTTTATAGCTTCTTTAATTACCGGAATTTCGCTTGTGTATTCAATGATCAGAATATATATGATACCTGTTATAATTAACTGGTATAATCCATTCACTCCCGTTTCATTCATCTGCTCAACTTTATTATGCGGATTGGCTTATTTTATGATATTTAATCACAGGCTAAGCACCTCTATGAATTCAACAGCCATTATCCTAATCGCAATCTTTATCTTATCATCATTCATAAACTCAACGCTTTTTAAAGGATCATTTATCGGGTCAAACATTTGGCTATATGTAATCAGGACTATCCTGCTATTTATTGCATTGTCAATTGTAGCAGCATTTTTTTTCAGTGCCAGACTGAACAAAATGTTTTCATTATGGGTTATATTGTTCATAATGATTATCTGTTCTGAATTGATAAACAGGTTTATTTTTTTCCTGTCGTTTGAAAAATCGGTTTTATGATACTAAATAGTGTTGAAAAGAAGCCTGAAGTTCTTAAAGGTTATAATATGCTCTTGTACTTTGCGGGAACAATGATCTTGTTTGACCCGTCTCATGAGTGCATACATGATTTCTGGAAACAGGGCATACTTAAAACACTGCCGGTCAGGAGCCAGAACCCAAGATTTATTTTAGCAGCCTCTTTACTGCGCGAGTCTGTTGATAACAACACAACCAGTGTAGAAAGAATGAGAGAGGATTATCTTTCACTATTTACAGGAAACGGAAGCCCTCTTGCCCCACCTTACGAGTCTGTATACAGGAGCAATGAACATGTTATGTTTGACAGGCAAACAGAAGAAGTAAGGGAGTTTTACAGATCATACGGCTGGGAATCCAGGTTTAAAGGTACAATACCAGATGATCATCTGGGAGTTGAGCTCCTGTTTCTCAC
>JAHEYW010000092.1 GCA_023251395.1 Bacteroidales bacterium | reverse complement strand
AATGTATCTGTACCCCAAATGGATAAGAATCTGGCATGTAATAAATGCCCTCATGTTCATAATCCTTATCGTGACTGGAATCAGCATGCAATATACAGATAAGGAAAATCTGAAATATATAGTCGGCTTTGCAAAAGCTGTCAAATGGCATAACTTTGCTGCACTTGTACTTACAGCCAACTATGTTTTCTATATAATTGGAAATGCCGTTACTGGAAACGGAAAATACTACAGGATCAAACGTACTGGTTTTATTTCTGAACTTGTTTCGCAGGGCATGTATTATTCCCTGGGAATGTTCAGAGGTGAGAAACACCCTTTCCCTGTGACCCTGGAAAGAAAATTCAACCCACTCCAGAAATTCACCTATGTACTTGCGATGTATTTCGGAATGCCGGTTCTTATTATTTCAGGGATAGTTCTGCTATTCCCTGAACTTGCTGTAGAAAATATTTTTGGAATGAGCGGACTTGTACTTAATGATGTACTTCATATTACAGTGGGATTCCTGCTTTCTATTTTTATGATAATTCATATCTATACTTGTACTTTGGGTGCAAGGCCAACATCTCTTTTCAGGGGAATGATAACAGGTTACCATGAGTCTGATCATTGAAATTCACGTAAAATGAAAGAAAAAGAGGATAATGAAAATGCACACTCCTCACGAAGAAGCTTCCTGAGGAAAATGGGTATCGGCGCCGGAGCTGTCACACTTGCAGGAATCGGAGCCACTTCTCTGGTCAAAAGTAATGAATCAGGATCCCAATCGGGTACGACAATAAAACTTCTGACTACCGATGGTCAGCTGGTTGAGGTAGATAAAAATGATATACGTCCGGCAAAGGAATTACTGGCAGAAAAGAAATCAGAAGCAAGAGCCGGACTGCCCAACAGAAAGTTCGCAATGGTAATTGATCTTGCCCGTTGCAAAAACGCAAGAAAATGTGTCGAAGCATGCCAGGAAGGTCATAAACTTCCCAAGGATCATGAATGGATGAAACTTTATCTTTTGCAGGATGATGAACATACTGCAAAGTACTGGTTCCCTCGCCCATGTTTCCATTGTGATAAGCCGATGTGTGTGAGTGTATGTCCGGTTGGTGCTACTTTCAAACGCCAGGATGGTATTGTCCTGGTTGATAACCAGCGCTGTATCGGCTGCAAATTCTGCATGACAGGTTGTCCTTTCTCTGCAAGGGTATTCAATTGGAAAGACCCTGAAGTAAGGCTTGAGGAAGGTCAGATCTATGATCCGGAAACAAATATTCCGGCGGTTGAAGGAACTGTAGGCAAATGTGTTTTCTGTGCCGATAATCTACGCCGGAATGAGCTCCCGAGATGCGTTACAGCCTGCCCGATGGGAGTAATCTTTTTCGGGGACCTTATGGAGGACACAGTTACAAACGGAAATGAGACATTCAGGTTCAGTAAGCTTATGTACGACAGGGCCGGCTACCGTTTCCGCGAAGAATTGGGAACTCTGCCAAGTGTTTATTACCTTCCTCCTACTCAGAGGATGTTCCCGGTTGAACGTGGGCTGGATGATGCCGATGAAAATATTAAGGGCAGATATAAATCTGCAGGACCTCGATGATTATATAACTGTTAAATCCAGACTGAATGCAAGCTGACAATAAACTGTTAAAAGACCTTACCCCTGAAATTGAAAATACAAGTTACAGGTGGTATGCTGTATTCTTTATATTCCTGGTATTCTTTGCTATTGGAATATATGGACTTATTCAGCAGATTGACAAAGGCCACATTGTTACAGGGATGAGAGATAATGTTGTATGGGGATTTTATATCGTCAATTTTATCTTTTTCATGGGCCTGAGTTATTCCGGTGCCTTGATTTCCGGAGTTCTTCATCTTTTTGGAACACAGTGGAGAAAGCCCATCATAAGGATGGCAGAACTTATTACTGTCATTTCACTGGTAATTGGTCCATTCTTCATCTTCTTCTGCATCGGTAGACTTGACAGACTTTATTTTTTATTCATTTATCCAAGAATACAGTCACCTATCACCTGGGACGTAATTGCTATCATGACAGACCTGGTCGGATGCTTTATATACCTTTATCTTTCATTCATTGAGGATTTTGCCATTCTTCGTGATTATGCTGACCTCAATGTACCCGAGTGGAAAAAGAAATTATACAGAATATTATCTCTTGGTTTTACAGGTACAGAAAAACAGCTTAAGATTCTCGGTAATGCAAGAACGATTATGTCAGCTATGATAATCGCAATCGCAATTATTGTCTATTCTGTTCTGGCCTGGATCTTCGGTGTTACACTGCAGCCTGGATGGCACTCAACAATATTCGGACCCTATTTTGTTATCGCAGCTGTCTATTCAGGGACAGGTCTTCTTATAATCCTTATGTGGATATTCCGCAAGATCTACCATCTCGAAGAATATATTACCAGACGGCATTTTGTGAATGTTGGAGTACTTCTTACGGTTATAGCCGCTTTCTACGGTTACTTTACATTCAGTGATTACCTTACAAAATGGTACGGATCAATAAAAATGGACTCCATACTTATTGATAAACTTTTTACTGAATACTATTCACTTTTCATTTTTGCCAACTATATAGGAATTCTTCTTCCAGGGATAATCATCGCATTCCCAAAGTTCAGAACCATACCAAATATTACAGTGGCAGCTGCCATTGCTTTACTTGCACTCTGGGTCAACCGATACATAATTGTAATCCCGACTCTTGAAACACCGTTCCTCCCTATACAGGATACCAGGCCGGCCTGGATAAATTATGCGCCTACCTGGGTGGAATGGGCCCTTACTATTGCTGGAGTATCAATATTTGCCATGCTATTTATGCTCATCTCTAAAATCGCACCGATAATCTCAATTTCAGAGATGCAGGAAAAAGATAAAGAAGAAATACTTCATTAAACGGTAAAAGTTATGATTGAAATTAAAAAGACTCTACCAATAAGGATCATTCTTTTATCTGCCTTATTTTTTACCACCCTGTGCGGACTTGCTCAGGAAAAGGAGAAAATCACACCTACAGTCACACTTCAGTATTTGAAAAACAGTGAAGACCAGCGTATTCTTCATGCAGTTCTTACATATTCGAAAGACAGGATGGAAATCCCTCTGCAGGGGTTCGGAATCTCTTTTTTCAAGGGAACAGGGAAAGAGCTTGTTACATCAGTAGTCACAGACAGCAAGGGAATTGCTACTGTCGAAATTGGAAAGGACCAGAAACTTGCTTCCGATAGTAAAGGTATGTGGACTTTCAGTTCTGAATTTAAGGGAAATGATACAATTGATGCATGCACCGCAGAAGTAACGGTAAAGGATGTTATCCTGGAAGTGAGTCTGACTGGCGATAGTATCAGGACTGTCACACTCAGGGCTTTTTCTCTGGAGAATGGAAAGGAGGTACCAGCTAAGGGAGAAGTAGTTAAAGTAGGAGTGCCAAGAATGTTCAGCCAGCTTCCTATCGGAGAGGTAACTCTGGATGATTCCGGATCGGGTTCACTGGAATTTCCTTCAGATCTTCCCGGCGACAAGGATGGAAACCTGACAATTATTGCGAAGTTTGAAGAAAATCCAACATTCGGAAATGTTGAAAAAATAAATATAGTCAAATGGGGAATTCCATCCGATTACACTAAACCGACTGTTCACAGAGCGCTCTGGACAAAAGTAGCTCCCCGCTGGATGATAATTACACTCACCATACTTCTTTCTGGTGTTTGGGGCCATTATCTCTATGCTGTTATTAGTCTTGTCAGGATAAGGATTGATGCCAGAAAGAAGGAAAAGGAAGAACATAGGCTATAAAATCGTAAATTAGTGTAGTAATTTATCAGAGAGGTATAACTTAAAATTAATTTTTATGAAACTTTTGAAAACTATTTTTCTGGGCACAGCACTCATGATTTTAAGTGCATCGCTCATTGCGCAGCCAAAACCATGGGCTGTTCCGGCAAATTACAAATCGATGAAGAACCCTGTTGGAAAGGGTGATGCCAGCAATAAGGCAGGAATGGCAAAATACAATTCAAACTGCGCTTCATGCCATGGCAAAACCGGCCTGGGTGACGGTGTAAAGGCAAGGGCTCTGAAGGATTTTCCAGGCAATTTCTCAAAAGCTGATTTTCAGGATCAGGCAGATGCTGACCTGTTCTATAAAACCAAAATAGGAAGAGGTGACATGCCTAAATATCAAGGTAAGCTTACCGATGAGGATATCTGGAATATCGTAAATTATATGAGGACCTTCAAGAAATAATATTTCTGTCTGAGTAGAATAAAAAAGGGGCTGTATCAGCTCCTTTTTTATTCACCATTTCACAAAATATATTTCATAGGCTTGGAATAATTCTGATCACCATTTAAAATGACGACACCAGTTTTCATTAGAGGAGACTGTCAGATCTATGATATTAACTTCCTTTACAATTTGTACTCGCAACTTGTGCACGGATAGCTGTTAGATTATTGCTTAAACCCGCGTAAATGAATGTAATATTCCTGATCTTGGTTCACCTCACTGATAAAATATTAGATATTGAAAGTCGCACAATTTTTAAATTATTGAAAGAAAAAAGGCTGCCTCCGAAGAATGAGACAGCCTTTTTTTATAAATTAAAATTTACAGACTAGATAGCTGCAATTGAATTGGTCAGAAGTGTTCTGGTATATTTGGTATTGTGAATACCAAGGCTGTAGTCTCTCAGACAAAGCTGGAAGTTGATAAGAGCACCAAACTGGGCATTTGTAAGAGTTATCTTTGGAAGAGTCAGGTTAAATGCAGTCTGACCAGAAGTCCAGCTTGAACTTGGGCTTGGGTTCTGGAACATTGTTGCATTATAATATATACCTGTTGGGTTGGTTGCAGGATCATAAATATTAAGGTAACCATCATAGTTATTTGTTGTGAGTCCTGCCCAGAGGTTTACTCCAACGCTGTATGGTTCGAGTGCACCATCTTTATTTGCATCAACATTAAGTAAAAATCCTTCGGTTGCGTTCGGGTTCCTGTTAAGGATATCAACGCCGCCAATTCTCAATTTTGTTGCAAGCTGATCGAGAAGGCCTTTGATCTCTGTTCTGGTAGCAGCCCAGTAAGCAGTAGTTGTTGCAGATGAAATAGGAGCCGCAGAATGGCAACCAGTTACATTACAACCGATGAAATTACCTTTAGCAAAGAATGAATGACCACCTGTTCTGCCTGTCATCGGAGCCATATGGCAATCCTGGCATGACGCGCCTGTTGTATGCCATGAATTTGTGTAGCCTGTTCCAAATTCAACACCACCTTTTCCTGCAAATACTGCACCTGCTGTACCATAATGAGTATGGGTTCTGTAGCTTGGTCTGATAGTATTAACATTTGCAGTTGAGGTTGGATTGTTTCCATCGAAGAAAACAGCAGTCGGAGAACTTACAAGAGCTGCATAATCAATAACATTCTTATCACCGAATGTTCTGGTAAATGGACGTGGCTGGTGGCATTTTACGCATAGATTACTTTCACCGCCTTTTTGTGTCAGATCAATAGTCTTTGCACCTCCGTTAAATGTCATTGCAACAGCAGCAGTTGTTGTCAGTGGCATAAAATCAGCATCAGAAAAAGTAGTGTGCAGATTGGCGTGGCATGTTGAGCAGCCAAATTCACCAATAGAACTTGATGCTACAGTAGCATAAGGGTTACTATAAGTTGTAACACCATTTACAGTTGTACCTACGAATGCTACAGGAACTTTATTCTTAACAACATATTTGAAAGCTTCCTGGGCGTGGCATGGGGTGCAACCTGTGTTTCCTGATTCCTCAAAAGCAGCTTCCCCGTATTCATGCTTGGAAAATGCATACATGGTCTTAACTGAATCAACACCTCCTGAATTGTGACACTGTGTGCACGTTTCATTCGCATCCTTGCCCGCAGGTCCCATCGGTCCTTCACATGCAGTCACAAGAAAACCCGCAACAGTAAATAGAGCTAGTAGTTTTAATAGGTTCTTCATAGTTGGTTATTTATGTTAAAAAATTCTCATTATTTAAGTAGTGCAAGGTAATAAATGTGACTGTTATTTGATTAACACACTTTGTGATATTTGCAATACTCATAATTGACAGATATATAAATGACGAGTGATATTTGTCAATGGAGGCTTTGATATATATTAGTTTTTCTTACCTTGCGCGCATAAAATTCAGTTATGGCAGATGACAGATTGGTTAATAGTTGCGAGAATTGTATAGTAGCCTGGAAGAATTTTAAGAATCTCTCAAAAAATGAGATTAAGCTGCTGAATGAAAACAGATATGAGGCAACATTCAAACCTGGTGAAATAATTATGAAGCAGGGTTCTCCTGCATCAAATGCAGTATTTTTATCATCAGGAATGGGAAAGATATATATTGAGGGATCCGATGACAAAAACTTCATTCTTGGTATAGCTTTACCTTCACAGATAATAATTGGTCCCGGTGCTCATATCCATGCCCGCAATTCCTATTCAGTATCTGCCCTTACTATAGTTCGTACATGTTTTATAAGTATGGAGATCATTAACCAGCTTATAAGGCAGAATGCTGAATTTGCATCAGGTATGATCGAAGATCTGAGTCTTAGATCTCTTGAAGTTCATAACAAACTGGTCAGCCTGGCACATAAAAGAATGCCAGGCAGGCTGGCAGAGGCAATATTATACTTTTCCGAGCAGGTTTACAATACAGATATCTTCGACATCGTACTTTCCAGACAGGAACTGGGAGAGATGACTAATATGGCAAAAGAAAGTGTTGTAAGGATCCTTAAGGAACTTGAGTTATCGGGTGTTATTAAATCAGATAATTCTAAAATAAAGATTATTGATAAAGAGAAACTTAGATTGATATCTGAAAGAGGATGAGGGGGAATTTCGGATTTCGGATTGAGCCTTCGGACTTCGGACTTTTAAACTATAAAACAATTTTAAACTAATGAAATATCTTAAATTTCTTTTAACGCCAGCATTTATGGGTATACTGCTGGTAATTTTTGCACTATCGATGGCAGTTGCAACGTTTGTTGAGAATGATTTTGGATCAGCTGCCGCTTATAGTTTTATTTATAATACGCGATGGTTTGAATTTATACTTCTGTTACTCGTAATTAATCTTGCAGGGCAGATACTCGAATTCAAGCTTTACAGAAAGGGCAGGATTACAGTTATGATGTTTCATCTTGCGTTCGTGGTTATGATCATCGGAGCAGGTATCACCCGTTATTTCGGGTATGAAGGAACAATTCATATCAGGGATGGGGAGGAAAATAACATATGTTATTCAAGTGTCAAATATATTGGATATTCGCTTAAGGGCGCCAACGGTAATTTACTTTCCCAGGATTCAAGAAAGTATACGATGACTACAAGGACTGCCGACAATTACAAAACAACATTTTCTGCCGGCGGTGAAAAATACACTTTTGTACTTTCAAGTATAATCCCGAACGCAGTCGAAGCTGTCGTTGATTCTCCCGACGGATCACCGGTTATCTCAATGTTTGCCAGCTCAGCTTCAGGTATGGAGACAATTGTGATAAAGAAAGGGGAGGTAATAAAAACAGGCAACTATACTGTTGGATTTGAAAGCGTTGATACATGTGATATAAACATTTCAATTGATTCTTCCCTATTCTACTTCAAATCAAAGTATGACCTGAACGGATCTGCAATGATGTCGGGCGAGAAAGTCCAGTTTGAAAAAGGGAAGAAATACCGGCTTGCCGAGATGCAGGTGATTTCACTTAATGATATTAAACTTATAGCCCAGAAAATTACACTTAAGGGAAATGTCCGGGCAATGAGTTCAAACAGCTCAGAAGGAGAAACAGGACAGAACGCATTCATATTTGATTTAATATCAGGGAATAAAACCTCAACATATACAATCTGGGACAGACCGGAAAGCTACATTGCACACCAATCGTTTCCTCTTAATGGTATGACTATTGAGCTTTTCTACGGCTCTAGGATCACAGATCTTCCATTTTCAATCAAGCTCAATGATTTTATACTTGAAAGGTACCCTGGATCAAGCAGTCCTTCGGGTTATAAAAGCGATGTTGTTCTCATCGACCGGACATCCGGAACGCAAAAACCATACCTCATTTATATGAACAATATCCTGAAGTATAAAGGATACAGATTTTATCAGTCATCATTTGATAAAGATGAACATGGAACCATCCTTTCTGTGAATCATGACAATGCGGGAATGCTTGTAAGTTATTCAGGCTATTGCCTTCTCTTTCTGTTTATCATTTTATCAATAATCAACAGAAAATCGTTGTTTCATAATGTTACGTCCAGCTTCTGGAATTCTCCTTTCAAAAAAGCAGTAACTATACTGGTATTCGTGTTAGTTCTTCCGTTATCAGCAAATGTTTCAGCACAAAAACTGACTCCAGATAAGAAGATAGCAGATGAATTCGGGAAAGTACTGGTTCAGGATCAGAAGGGCAGGACCAAACCACTATTCACTCTCAGTAATGATATCCTCAGGAAGGTTACCAGGAAAAATGAATTTGAAGGCCTGAATTCGATGCAGGTCTTTCTCGGACTATATCTCGATTTTGATCATTGGAAGGATGTTCCTCTGATCAGAATATCGAATTCCGACATACAGAAAAAAATAGGGGTAACCGGAGATTTCGCCTCATTCAGCGACCTTGTCGACATGGGTAAGAGCGGATCGTATAAATTATCTTCAGAGGTTAATGCTGCTTATAACAAAGCACCAGGAGACCGTAATAAATATGATAAGGAGATAATGAAAGTTGATGAACGGGTCAATATCATTTACATGACCTATACAGGTGAATTCCTGAAACTTTTTCCGATGAAAACAGAATCACATTCATGGGGTTCACCGGAAGAGGCTCTTAAAAATGCAGTAAGCAAGGAAGATTCTCTCTATCTGGTGAGTATTATGCCATTGTTCACTGAAGCTGTCAGATCCAATAATTCCTCAACGGCCACGCAGATTACCGGTACAGTAACTTCTTACCAGAAAAAGTTTGCGGGATACTCGCTGCCCTCTGAATCAAAGACCAATGCCGAGCTCTTTTATTATAAATCGAAAATATTTGAGCGTCTGTTCCCGTTCTATGCAACAACCGGACTTATCCTTCTTATTGCACTTCTCGTAATGGTGATAAGTGGAAGAAAAGGGAGCACACTATTTATAAAAGTGCTTCAGTGGCTGCTTTTTGCAGGCTTCCTGTTTCACACACTGGGACTTGGGCTAAGATGGTATATTGCAGGACATTCACCGATGAGCAACGGTTATGAGTCGATGATATTCATCTCCTGGGTTACACTCCTGGCTGGTTTCATTTTTAGCAGGAAATCTCCTTTTGCACTTTCAGCAACAGCAGTTCTTGGTGCGATGACACTAATGGTGGCGCATCTCAGCTTTATGGATCCGGAAATAACCAATCTGGTACCGGTACTCAAATCCTACTGGCTTACACTGCATGTATCCGTCATCACCGGCAGTTACGGATTTCTGGGACTTGGTGCGATCCTCGGACTGATCAATCTTATTCTTTTTGCTCTTTCAAATGAGACCAACAGGGAGAGAATTGGTAATACAATAGAGGAACTTACAGTTATCAATTACAAGACACTTACCCTTGGATTGTATTTTCTCACCATAGGAACTTTTCTAGGTGCTGTTTGGGCTAATGAATCATGGGGCCGCTATTGGGGTTGGGATCCGAAAGAGACCTGGTCGCTGATCACTGTTATTATTTACAGCCTGGTCATCCATTCCAGAATGATACCGTCGCTAAAAGACGTATACTCCTTTAATACATTATCACTCTTTGCATTCTCGTGTGTTTTAATGACCTATTTTGGTGTGAACTATTATTTGTCAGGAATGCACTCATATGCCTCAGGTGACCCTGTGCCTGTACCATCATTTGTGTATATTACTGTAATAGTTCTGGCAGCGCTGTCTATGTTTGCATATTTTAAATACACAAACTGGAATAAAGTGGCTGAAAAGAAATAGCAAAATTGACTATTATGATATCAAAATAAAGCCAGGCTATTGGTTTAGCGAAGTCGGGAGACTTCGCTTATCTATTATGTGATACAGTTCTCAGTTCAGCGAAGTATCCAGACTTCGCTGAACTTTATCTTGTTAATCAGAAAAAAACTGTCAGTTTTTCAACTGACAGCTTTTTATGCCTGGGTGGAAGATGGGGCTCGAACCCACGACCTTCGGAACCACAATCCGACGTTCTAACCGACTGAACTACATCCACCGTTTTCGGATTGCAAAATAAGACCAAAATTTCCATTTAACAAAATTTTGATTTTATTTTCTCATAGTTCCAGCCAATTACTATCTTTATCCGGTTTATAAAAAGATGCACCAGGCAAGGGCTGTCCGAATAAAACAAATGGCTTTCTGGTTGAATTAAATATCTTTTCAGAGTCTTGCAGAAAATTAGAATAAAGGATAATATCTCAGGTCTGCAACTGTTTCAATTGCTGAAATTTTTTGTCTTCCTTGTCGTGAGTATTGTTCTGGCAAAGAGTCAGATAAGCCGTTCGGAGATAGGATCATGGGAGACATTTCTTTTCATTTCCAGTCTGATAAGTTTCTTCTGGGTCACCGGAATTATCCAGTCACTTCTTCCACTTTATAACAGGAACAGAACTTACAGGAGACTCGGGGAGAATGCAGATGGTAAGTCTCCCGAATTATTTAACGCCTTCATTTTACTTTGTCTCTTCAGCCTGCTTTTTTTTATCGCAGGTCATTCTATCAAAGGATATGTTTCTGTTTTCAGCTTTTCAGGGAATGTCCCGTATATCAATCTTTTGCTGTGGTATCTTCTTCTTAGTAATCCAGTTTGCCTAATAGAATATATATATCTGTTAAATAACAGGTCGCACCGTATTTTCCAGTATGGCTATATGACATTTACCGCCCAGTTGCTCCTGATCCTTGTTCCTTTTTTACTTGGGAAAGAAATTCTCTGGTCAATATATGGGCTTCTGGCAATAACGGGGATAAGATGGATCTGGCTCCTTATACTTCTGAGGAGATATACTAGAATGACTATCTCAATTCCTTTCATGAAGGAGCATTTTTATCTTGCAATGCCTCTGATCATCACTACATTGATAAGCGGTTCAGCACAGTATGTCGATGGTATGATCATCCTGACCGTATACAATGACCCTGCAACTTTTGCGACATTCAGGTATGGAGCCAAGGAGTTTCCCCTGGTGCTTGCACTTGCAAGTGGCCTTAATGCAGCAATGCTCCCTGAGTTTTCGACAAGGATGCAGATGAAGGAATCGCTTGCCAGGATAAAATCAAAATCAGCCAGGCTTATGCATATCCTATTCCCGGCAGCCATGATAATGATGTTATTTGCAAAATGGCTCTATCCCAGGATGTTTACCGAGGAGTTCTTACGAAGCGCCGACG
>JAHEYW010000091.1 GCA_023251395.1 Bacteroidales bacterium | reverse complement strand
AAACTTTAAAGTATGAGAGGGAGGTTTATCTTTTTCAGTCTGGTATTAATATTAACCAGTACAGTCAGTTATTGCCAGTCATCATTTTCTGCCAACCGTCCAGGACAGGTTGTGAATCCTGATATCACGCCGAAGGGAAACTTCATGATTGAATCAGGGTTTCAGTATGGAAAAAGTCAGGGGAGCAAGAGTTTCCTTCTCCCTGCCGGTTCAGTAAGATACGGCCTGAACAGTAATTCTGAGATAAGTATTAATGCTTCTAATGTTTACCAGGTTGACTCTTCCCTTTTTGGTCTGACATCGTATTATGCAAGTGGAAAGATCGCTATATGCGAACAACAGGATCTTTTACCAAAAATATCTTTTATCACTGGGTTCATTTTGCCTTTTGCAGGAATAAAGAGTTTGCGCCCTGAGAATTCCGGAGGAATGATTGGACTTTCACTTAGCCATACACTCGGATCAAAATGTTCTGTTTATGCCAATCTTGTCGCGACCTGGACCGGGAATGAATCTTATCCGGTATATAATTATGTGATCAGTGTTTATTTCACGCCTGTCAGCAAGCTGTATCTCTTTGCTGAATTTTACGGGCTCACCCCTGAACATGGTGAGAATAGTGTTCTGTCTGATTGCGGGGTAAGTTATATGGTAGCAGATAATATACAGATCGATCTTACAGCAGGGGCAGATTATAATGATCCTGGAAATAATCATTTTATACAGTTAGGGGCTGCGTTCCAGATTGTAAAAAAATAGTTATTTTTACACTCGTGATGTGATTGATTATCTGGAGGGGTAACTAAATTGAGGCTGAGATGAAAAAGATACTATTATTTTCTGGTTTGTGTCTCCTGGTTTTGAATGTTTGCGGGCAGGGTGTTTTTAAAGATCCACGGGATGGCAATTCATACAGAACTATCAACATTGAAAATAAAACCTGGATGGCTGAGAACATAAGGTTTAAAGCTGATAAAGGAACCATTTATTTTGATAATGATCCAGGCAATAACACAGCATTCGGTGCTTTATATGACTGGAAGACAGCTTTAAAGGTTTGTCCTGATAAATGGCATTTGCCGACAAGCGAAGAATTCCAGACTCTTATTGAATATTTTGATCAGAACGGGAAATGGAAGAGCGGTCCAAGCGATAATTCATTCTCAATTCAGCTTGGAGGTATGCAGGATTATGAAGGTACATTCACAGCAATGAATGAGAGTGCCTATTTCTGGACATCAACAGAATATGATCCTGAAAATGCTGCATATTTCAGTTATATCCTGGTTGTAAAAACCCCGGTAGCAGATATTTCGAGGAGGGATGATATCGAGGATATCCACGGCGCTGAGAAAAGCAATAAGTATTCTGTAAGATGTGTTAAAGATAATTAGCCAGGTTAAATTTTATATAGGCTAGGCGAAGTCTCCTGACTTCGCTTTTTTTATATAAATAATCTTTTCTTCGATGAATCAACCCCCCGCCTCTCCTGCGTCGTGGCTGCCCCCCTGGAGGGGGGCAAATCCACTCTCATTTAATGAGATTATCAAATAGTCAGAGGCATTATTCCCCCTCCCAGGGGGACAGCTCCACCCAGCGGGAAAGGGGGTTGATTCATCGACGGAAAATCCAAAATATGATATCTTTGTCTGACTTTATAAAGCTTTTCTAATGCCAACTTTTGCCGATAAGGTAATTTCATTTTACGAATCTCTTGATTTTAGCGGAACACTGCCGACTGGCATTTCGTTAATGAATCCTTACAGGGATAACCCTGAAGTAATTCAAGTAATAACCAGATTTTACAGGAAATTCTATAATGATAATAAAACCCGGCATCTTATCCTTGGTATAAACCCCGGCAGGTTTGGTGCAGGTGTTACAGGGATTCCTTTTACTGATACAAAAAGATTAAAAGATCATTGCGGGATAGATTTGCCGGGTTTGGAAACCTTTGAAACTTCTTCAGTTTATGTATATGATATGATAAGCCGGTATGGAGGTCCTGAAAAATTCTACTCCGACTTTTATATTAATTCCCTCTCCCCTCTCGGATTTACTTCAAAAAGCAGCTCCGGCAGGGAGATCAATTATAACTATTACGACAACAGAAAACTAACTGAAGCTGTTAAAGACTTTATTATCTGGAATATAAATGAGCAGATAAAAATGGGTATAGAGGGTGATGTTTGCTTTTGTTTCGGAACAGGCAGGAATTTTAAGTATTTGTCAGAGTTAAATAATGAGTATAAATTCTTTGGCAAAATAAATCCTCTGGAGCATCCAAGGTACATAATGCAATACAGGTCAAAGCAGAAGGAATTGTATATTGATAAATATCTTAAGGCTTTCAAAATCGCGTAATACTTTTTAAGGCTGGAAGTCCGAAGAAGAATTCTTTAATCATGAAAAAACTTAATGTTGCTATTAATTCGTCGAAACATTGACTCCTTTCCAGATTACCACATTAACATATTTACTTATTTTCAAATTTTCCCAACGTCAATTTGATATTGATCTCCGGATTTCCTCTGTGTTAGCTCTGCGGACCTCTGTGAAACCATTTTCTACTTCTGCATTTTCAAATTAAAACTTTAGTGCATTTCCAAATTAATTAACTTTGTTCAAAATTAGTTCACGATGATCCGGTCCAGAAAACTATACATAACAATACTATTTATAATAATTATTGCGTTTTCGATTTCCTGTGCAACCCAGCACAAATACAAAATGCCTAAGGCAATTCCCTGTCCATGTGAGAAGACAAATAAAAAATGAGACCATTTGAAAATGTGACAATTAATTTTCAAATCAATCTCCGGATCTCCTCTGTGCGTTCTCTGTGTCCCTCTGTGTAATCAATTTTCTTCTCTGCATTTTCAAATTCCCGGGGACCAGATCTTAATTTATCAACTTCTGCGTTTATCTGCGATATCTGCGGGAAAAAATGAACCGTAGATTGCGCAGATTTTCGCAGATAATTCGTACAGTTTAAAATTTATCTATGTGCTGAAATTCAAATTCAGAATATCTTCTTTTTCCCGGTCTTATGCGTCACAATTGAAATATCCTCGGTTGTGATAAGGTACCCTTTGTCTATCTTTTCAAAATATGGCTTCAGCGTTTCATAAAACTTTTCGATCTTTTCAGGTTCATCGATAATCTCAACAACAACAGGCAGCTTTTCCGAAAGCTCCCAAAGCTTGCTGCTGTGGATCTCACTGCTCGAACCATACCCCATAACACCCTTAAACACTGTCGCACCTGCCAGCCCGTAACGCCTGGCGGCATACACAATGACCTCATATAGAGGAGAATACCTGAACTTGTCGGTTGAGCTTATATAAATGCGCAACCGTTTGGCTTCACTTAAAGGTTTCATCTGCTCAGAATATTTTTGTTATAACAATACCCATAAATGTTGCGGCCAGTCCCAGGATGATACTCAGCCCGGTGTACAATAAAAAATGTACGAAATCACCATCGCGAATCATAGCCAGGTTTTCATTTGCAAAGGTTGAGAATGTAGTGAATCCCCCGCAAAATCCTACTGTGAGAAATATCTTCCAGTCGGAAGAAAAAAGTGTATTTCTCTCTGAAAGTCCATAGAATAGTCCAACGAGAAAACAGCCAGTAATATTGACAAAAAATGTACCGAATGGAAATGCCGACGGGAAATGATTCTGCATATACCTTGATGCCAGATACCTGGAGACACTTCCCAGGAAACCACCCGATCCGATTAATAATAATGTCTTTAACATATTAAACTATCAGGGTAAAAGTAGCAAATCAATTTGGAAATGTGACAATTTGGAAATGTGACAATTAATTTCCAAATTATCAAATTATCAAATTTCCAAATTCTTCTTCCTTCTTCAAATTCTATCTATTTTTGTATGAATGACATTATCTCAAAAGAAGTGCTCAAGAAAAATATATCCTTTCTGACAACCGGCCATTATCCTTTTGATGACAGGATATTCTACCACATGGCAAGATCCTTTTCTGAACATGGATGGATGGTTGAAATAGTCAGCAGCAAATCTGACTTAAAACAAACCATTGACGGGATAAGCCTCAACTGCTTTTCTGATACCGGGATCAAAAAAAGGGAAAAGATCCTGAGGCTGAAAGATGAACTCGCTCATTTCAATCCGGATATAGTAATCTGTTCTGAGCCCCTTGCCGTTCTTGCAGCAAAGAAATATTCAAAAGAAAAAAAAAGTACAAGAATAGTTTATGACATAACGGAATGGTATCCTTCAAAAAAGAATCTTGAAGATACCCCGTTTGTTTTCAGGGGTATTGTGTTTCTGAAATTAATAGCCTTTAACTTACTGGCCTCATTTCTGACAGATGCCTTTATTTTCGGAGAATGGCATAAGAGAAGACCTTACAGGATAATATTCCCCTTCAAACCAAATGCGACTATCCCCTACTACCCCGACAGTAAATATATATTTAACTTACCACCTGACATAAAAGCTGAAAAACTTAGAGTGAGCTATTTCGGGAGAATTAGTCTCGAGAAAGGTTTTGGGAATTTCATAAATGTCATTAAAAGGCTCTCCTCTGATAAGAAAGATCTGAGGATCGAAGTAAAAATAATCGGATGGTACCATAATGCAAAAGATAAATCTGAATGTGAAGACCTGATCACATTTCCACATAGAAATATTTCCTTTTCTTTTTATGAAAAACAGCCTTATCAAGACTTTATAAAGCTGATCAGCGATTCAGATATTTTCATCGATCTAAGGAAGAAAGATTTTGAAAATGACAGATGCCTGCCAATCAGATTGTTTTATTTTGCTGCATTAGGAAGACCTGTTATAATAACTGATCTTAAATCTGTAAGAAAAGTTAAGACTTTTGGCAGTTTCGGTTATGCAGTTGACCCGACTGACGATATTAAAATTGCAGCAATCATTGCAGATTATCTCAAAAACAGGGAGCTTTATCTGGAACATTGCCGGGAAGCCCGAAAACTATTCGAAAATAAATTTAACTGGGCCGCGATTGAACCTGAATTAATGAATTTTGTTAATGAAATCTCTGCCAGCTGATTTTATATCGAAAACCACAATTGTGACAATTGTTACCAGATCCTCAATATTGCTGGCCAATTTTCTGATTGTTGCATTTACGACTAATACCTGGGGGGCAAGCGGACGGGGTGAAATAGCCCTCATTTTAACCAATGTGGCAATCATCTCAATACTGAGTAATATTGCCTGTGGAAACACTATCGCCTATAATGCTTTAAAGGAAGACAGAAATCTTCTTATCGTTATCGCTATTGCCGGGGCATTAGTTTTTTCTCTTGCCGGCTCTGTCGTTTTCTCTCTGACGACGGGATTCAGGTATTTCAAAGAACTATTTATCATTTCATTACTCAATTCACTTACCGGGGCAGTTTCTTATTACTGGCTGGGAAGAAACAATATCCGGCTATTTAATTTTCTGACATTTCTGAATCCTGTTCTTGTCCTCATTTTCCTTCATATCTTCTGGGGTATTTTCAGGATCGGGTCAATAAATGCCTGTTTCTATGCATATTATGCAGGATTAGGAACGCTCCTGATAATTGGTTTGCAAACCTTCCGGGGAACATTGCCATTCAGATTTCCAGGATTAAGTTCCAAGAATATTTTTAATATAATCCGGTATGGAACAGGAAATGAATTAAACTACTTTATTCAATTCCTCAATTACAGAATTTCCTATTATTTTATTGCGCGCATACTGGGACTGGCCCCGCTTGGTATATTTTCAATTGCAATATCCTGTGCTGAAGCTATATGGGTTGTCAGCAAAAGCATGTCGACTCTGAATTATTCTGATATACTGATTTTAAAAGACAGGCAGGCAGGAATAGCTTCTACCCGGAAATACGCAAAGCAAAGCTTCTGGATAAGTTTGCTTTTAATGCTTTTTGTATCCCTGTTGCCTCAATCATTGTATGAGCGTGTTTTTGGAATTGGGTTTGGAAGCCTCAGAATTTATCTTGTCTGGATGATTCCCGGGATAATTGCAATAGCCGTCTCAAATCTTTATGGTCACTATTTTGCGGGAATCGGAAAGCTGAAAATTGTCCGGATAAAATCCCTCATCGGACTTGTTCCAACGATCATTCTGCTTTTTTTACTTACCGAAAAATTCCTTTTAAAGGGTGTCTGCATTGCACTCAATGCATCCTATCTGCTTTCTTCGTTTTATCTGTATTATAAATTCCGAGAAGAAGAAAAGTTGCTGAAAAATCAAACTGACAAGTAGGGTAAAGAATAAACCGCAAAGAACGCAAAGGTCGCAAATGAAAACTCTTGTTATTAAGCTCTTTGCGAACTTAGCGATAAATCTTTGTGCCCTTTGCGGTTAATGGATTTTTATTTTTTCTAAATCCAAATTTAAGCCCCCTATTTAGGGGGTTGCGGGGTAAAAACAGAAAAGAAGTGTTCTCTTAATTAAATAGTTATTGTCTGAGTTGTTAAATAAAAAATAGCTTTCAGACTTCCCACAACCTGTAGATATTTAATCCTTAAAGAAATATCCTGTATTATTTTATTAGTTTAGTAGAGTAATCTTCTGAAAAGGTATCTTGCCTTTCAGGTTAATAATTATTTTTATATTCGGAATGACAGTTTTCAATGGACAATAAAAAAGCAATAGTTATCGGAGCTGGTATTGGTGGAATAACGACGTCGCTCTTCCTTGCAAAGCATGGCTACGATGTATCTGTGTATGAGAAGAATGATGCCCCGGGTGGCCGCTGCGGACAGCTAAATCATGAAGGCCACAGGTTTGACCTTGGAGCAACAATGCTTCTGATGCCCGGAGTATATCGTGAAGTTTTTTCTGCTCTTGGACTGGATTTTGATAAGTTGCTTGAAGTAAGACCTCTTCAGGATCTTTATAAACTCTGCTTTGATGACGGGAAGGAGCTCATTTTCACAACCGACAAATCAAAAATGGAAGAACAGCATGAGGCGATTGAAAAAGGAAGTTACCGGAGTGCAGAAACATACGTTTCAACAGGTTATGAATTTTACGAAACTGCACACAAAAAGCTCATTGGCCGGAATTTTTACAATTTCCTTGAATTTGCAACTCCCGGAAACATAATAATGCTGCTAAAGCTTAAGACTCTTACAACCCATCAGAGATATATACTGAGATTCTTCAGAGATCCTCATCTGCAGATGGCATACACATTTCAGAATATTTACGTTGGACAGAGTCCCTTTGACGCACCAGCATTTTTCTCAATGATACCTGCCATTGAGCTGGTGGAAGGTTCCTTATTCCCTAAAGGCGGTATCTACAGTGTTGTCGAAAATCTTTATCAGGAAGCTGTAAGATCGGGTGTTCAGTTTTTCTTCGACAAGGAGATAACTCGAATAAATACAAATGGATCAAGAGCAATTTCAGTAATAACTGATGAAGGGGAGATTGCCGCTGATGTTTTCATAGCTAATGCAGATCTTCCTTATGTTTACCAGAATCTTCTCCCCGACAAAAGAAAAGGAAGAAGCTTCGAAAAGAAAAAATATTCCTGCTCTGCTATGGTTTTCCACTGGGGTCTCGATAAAAAATATCCGCAGCTTGCGCATCACAATGTATTCCTTAACGATGGATTCAGGACAGGATTAAAAGTAATATTCAAAGAAAAATCAGCTGATCCCCATCCGAGTTTCTATGTTCATGCTCCGGCAAGGTCAGATCCATCGGCTGCTCCGGAAGGCCATGATACAATTTCGGTTATTGTCGGGATAGGTCATCTCGATGAGAAAAAGGAACAGGATTGGAGCCTTTACAGAAAAATTACACGAGACGCAGTGATCAGCCGTCTTAAAAAAGCAGGACTGACTGATATTGAGGACCATATTAAACATGAAAGGTGCTATTCGCCAAGGACCTGGGAAAGTGCATATCATGTGACAAATGGCTCAGTATTCGGAAGTCTCAGTCATAGTATTTTCCAGATGGGATATTTTCGCCCCCATAACAAACATAATAAGTATAAAAATCTTTATTTTGCAGGAGGAAGTACCCATCCCGGAAACGGTATTCCACTTGTTCTTCTTTCTGCAAAACTAACCGCTGAAAGAGTTTTTAAAGACGAAAAAACTGACAAATGAACGCTCTGAAAACAAAATACCTGGAGATATATAACTCCATAGACTTTAACGAAATTAAAGATCATCCCAACATACTCATTGCCGCCAGATTCTGGGATGAAAACAGATATCAGGCTGCAAAGACATTTTATAAATTCATGAGAGCCATTGATGATCTGATTGACAATCATAAGGCTGCAAACAAAACAATTTCAGTTGATGACAGGGAAAAGTTTACCGTTGAAGTAAACAAATGGCTAAGCACAGTTCTCGACGGTAATGGAACTGATCCGTTTCATCAGGAACTGACAACTGTATTCAAAAAGTTCAGGCTCCCCGCCTGGCCGGTTGAAGCATTCGCCAGATCGATGATATATGATATAAATAATTCGGGGTTCCCGACATTGCAGGATTTCCTCGATTATTCTGGTGGTGCGTCGGTAGCGCCTGCTGCTATCTTTGTACATCTTGCCGGCCTGAGAGAACTGGAGAATAAATATTCCGCACCAGCTTTCAATGTTAAAGAGGCGACAATCTCCTGCGCAATTTTCAGTTACCTGGTCCATATTATCCGCGATTTTCAGAAGGACCAGCTGAATAATCTTAACTACTTTGCTGAGGATATGATAAGCAAACATGGTCTTACAAAGGAAGACCTGTATGCGATAGCAAAAGGTGCTCCGGTAACTCCGGGGTTCCGCTCGCTGATTAAAGAATATGTCATTCTGGCTGATGATTACAGACTTAAAACCTATGATTGCATCAAAGCTGTCTGGCCATACCTCGAACCCCGTTATCAGTTAAGTTTTGAGATAATCTTTGAACTATATCTGATGATATTTGAAAGGATCGATTTTGAAAAAGGTTCTTTCACTTCAGAAGAACTTAATCCGACAGTTAAAGAGACAAAAGAGAGGGTTTTGAAAACAATAGAAAACTCGAGGACTTTAATATAAGTGCATTGGTGCACTTTCAAATCTGTAAATATCATTCTCTATGAAAGCCCATTCAAGCAATTATAGTGGAAGAAAAGTTTATTTGAAAGATCGTATTGCCAGTTTTCGATATGCTTTCAGAGGTTTGTCTCTGCTGATTATATCGGAACCCAATGCACAGATTCATGTTGTTGCTCTTATCATCATTCTTGTTGCCGGATTACTTCTGAAGATATCAACGACCGGTTGGATTGCTATTTTGTTTGCAGCAGGAATGGTAGTGGCAGGAGAATGTTTCAACACTGCTATTGAATATCTTTCTGACCTTGTTTCCCCCGAATACAATGAAAAAATTAAAAAAATAAAGGATATATCAGCCGCCGGAGTACTCATTTCAGTAATTGTTTCCATTATAATCGGATTGATAGTTTTTATCCCGGCAATAGTAAAAATATTATAGAAGGAAGAATTAACAAAATTGCAATCGTTGTAAAATGTTTAAGATCTTTTTATTTCTCGCAATATTTGGCATGGCAATGGCGCATCTTGAAGGTGTAGTTGTTGTTTACCTTAGAAAAGCATTAGGCATGCTGGATTCTGATGGCAACAGGGAATCTGTTGAAAAAATCCCTTCCCGTTTTCTTAAAATTGAAATGACAAGAGAAGCAGCCACAATTATTATGCTCCTTGTTATAGCTTATCTTACCGGAACCACCTGGATTGAAAAAGGAGTTCTCTTTCTTTGGACCTTTGCATTCTGGGATCTGTTTTACTATTTATCACTTTACATACTGATCAACTGGCCTCCTTCTCTTTCCACAATTGATGTTCTTTTCCTGATACCAAAACCATGGATTGCACCTGTCTGGTTCCCCGTTGCGGTTTCTTCCCTTACAATAATCATTATTGCCGTTCTTTATGCGACTGGAATCCTAAACTAATTGATATTTTGTTAACCGTTCATAACACATTTTAAGTCTTCCCTTTTAAAAAATGTCGCATTATTTCATTTTCAAATTGTCAAATTATTCCTCTATTTTTACAAAACCGGAATCATTTTGTCCCTCTGATTGTCTAATATGCTAATCTATTCACCCCAAAAAAATATTAAAATGAAAAAGTGTCAGTTATTTTTATTTTTTCTTATTCTGCTTGCAACAGGGTTTAATCTCTCCGCCCAGAATAGTAATTCTGAATACAGTATTGTTAGAAGTATCAAATTGCCCGGAGCAGGGGGATGGGATTATCTAACAGTAGATGAAACCAACAGCAGACTGTTTCTTTCTCACGGAACTGTTGTTAATGTTGTTGATCTTAAGACAGGTCAGCTTGCCGGGACAATAAATGAAACTCCGGGAGTGCATGGAATAGCTCTCGCACCCGAATTCAATAAGGCATTTATTAGCGTCGGCAGGAATGCATCGGTTAAAGTTGTCGATTTTAAAACTCTTGCATCTCTGGAAGATGTTCCGGTCACAGGGAAGAATCCCGATGCTATAATGTATGATGCATTCTCGAAGAAAGTCCTGACTTTCAATGGAAGTACCTCCAATGCCACAGTTATCGATGCTGCCACAAATAAAGTAGTGGGTACTATTCAACTCGAAGGGAAGCCAGAATTCCCGGTATCGGATGGGAAAGGAAAGATATATGTAAACATTGAGGATAAGAGCCTGATCTCTGTTATTGATATTAATTCAATGAAAGTAGAAAAATCATGGCCAATTGCTCCCGGGGAGGAACCCAGCGGGCTTGCTCTTGACAACGAGACACACCGGCTCTTCTCTGTTTGCAGCAACAAGCTTATGGTTGTAGTTGATGCAAATGATGGTCATATAGTTACAACGTTGCCTATAGGAAACGGATGCGACGGAGTTAAATTTGATCCTCTTCTGAAAAGGGCATTCTCTTCGAATGGTGAAGGTACAATGACAGTTGTTCAGGAAGTGAACAAAGACAGCTTTAAGGTTCTTGAAAATTTTAAAACAATGTCAGGGGCCAGAACCCTCGCTATTGATAATACGACTCACCATATTTATATGCCGGCTGCTGAATATGAAGCAACACCTGCCACTGCCGGACAAAGAAGAGCAATGAAACCCGATTCATTCCAGGTTATGGATATTGCTCCTGTAAAGAAATAGAGATTCTGACGTTTAATTTCAAGAGGTAAGCCGGGTGATAATTTTCTCCCGGCTTTACTTTTTGACGCTTTTTAAACAAAAAAGAAGCTACTTTTAATGAAATTTGAATCTTATGGGTTCAGGGCTGATTTCTGACAAATTCAATGTGATATTCCGGTCATTCAGGTACAGGAATTACCGGCTGTTCTTTACCGGACAGAGTATCTCCCTGATTGGAACCTGGATGCAGAGATTAGCTATGCCATGGCTTGTTTATCACATTACTGGCTCTCCTTTTCTGCTTGGTCTTGTAGGCTTTGCCGGACAGAT
>JAHEYW010000296.1 GCA_023251395.1 Bacteroidales bacterium | reverse complement strand
ATCTCTGATCGTGTCTCTTGCATACCTGATCTTCATGCTGTTATTGAAATCCTATTCGGGATTAATTAGACAAACCACAGTTAAGGATACATTCATTATTGCAGTTACAGATACCTCTGCATTAATGCTTTTATTACTAGTTACTTTTGTTGCAAGAGCTATAGATCAGTTTTCACTTCTTAATGTACCTGTCTCCATTTTAATGATCCATTATGGAGTCGTAACAGTTGCTCTTATCTTCTTCAGGATCTTCATCAAGATGTTCTATGTATACGTATCTGTACCTTCTAGCAGCAAGAAGAATGTGCTTATCTATGGTTCTGGTGAAACAGGAATAATAGTAAAAAGAGTCATTCAGAGTGATCCGAGAAGCGGTTATCAGCTAAAGGGCTTTATTGATGATGATGTGAAACTGCAGGGAAAGAAAGTGGATGGCTATCCGGTTTATTCAAATAATGTTCTAACCAGGGAATTTGTTGATAATGAAGGTATTAATGTATTTATATTTGCTATAAAAGATATCAGTGCAATCAGGAAAAAGGAAGTACTTGAATCACTTATTGACCTTGGACTTGAGATCCTTGATACACCCTCATTTGATCAATGGTTTAATGGTCATCTCCAGGTTAAACAGTTACGTAAGGTTCAGTTGGAGGACCTTCTGGGAAGAGATCCTATTCGTCTCGATATGTTGAGGATTGACAAAGGGCTAAGGGATAAAACAATCCTTGTGACCGGCGCAGCAGGATCTATCGGATCTGAGATTGTTAGGCAGCTTACTAAATACAGCTACAGACATCTTGTACTTGTCGATCAGGCTGAAACACCTTCATTTTTCCTCAACAATGAGCTAAAGGAAAAATTCCCTGATTGTCATTTTGATCTGATCATTGGAGATGTTACCAATGAATCAAAAATGGAACTTATTTTTAAAAAATATAAGCCTGAAATAATATTCCATGCAGCTGCCTATAAGCACGTCCCTGTTATGGAAGCAAACCCTCATGAAGCATTCAGGACCAATGTGGGAGGAACAAATGTAATATCAGAGTTTGCAATAAAGTACAAAGCCGAGAAGTTTGTGATGATCTCTTCTGATAAGGCGGTCAATCCGACTAACGTAATGGGAGCTACCAAAAGAATTTGTGAGCTGCTTGTCCAGGGGCAGGCAAGAAGAACAGGTACGAAAACAAAATTCGTGACAACACGTTTCGGTAATGTACTTGGTTCGAATGGCTCTGTTATCCCGCTGTTTAAAAAACAAATTTCAGAGGGTGGACCAGTAACTGTTACCCATCCGGATATTACAAGATACTTTATGACGATCCCTGAAGCCTGCCAGCTTGTACTTGAAGCAGGATTCCTGGGAAATGGCGGGGAGATATTTGTCTTTGACATGGGCAAACCAGTTAAGATACTTGATCTGGCGATAAAAATGATACATCTTTCCGGTTTCGAACCATATGAGGATATAGACATCAAGTTTACCGGTCTGCGGCCAGGGGAAAAATTATACGAAGAACTGTTTTCAGATAATGAACCAATGCTTCCCACTCACAATTCGAAAATTTCGATTGCCCGCGTGGTTGAAATCGACTATGAAAAGGTACTGTATTTAATAAACGGAACTTTGGCCTCAATATATAATAAGTCTGATGCTGAAATTGTTGATTCTATTTCAACTATAGTGCCTGAATACAAGGCCCAGATGGAGGAGGCAAAATAATTCTGCTCCCTTCGTATTCAGATCGGAATAATCCGAAAATTTGAGTTAGAAACTGTTTTATAGAAAACTTAAATTTCAATGAGTTACAATAAGAAAGTTTTCGTCAGTGGCTTTTTTGATATGCTTCATTCAGGTCATATTGCATTTTTAAAGGAGGCTTCAGATTATGGTGAATTACATGTAGGGCTGGGTTCAGACAGGACAATCAGTGATCTTAAAGGCAGAAATGCCGTATATTCTGAAGATGAACGGAAATATATGATTGAAGCCCTTGCTTGCGTAAATGAGGTTTCAATAAACAGGGGTGAAGGAATACTGGATTTTTTACCCGATCTGAAGGAGTTAAAACCGGATATTTTCATTGTGAATGAAGAAGGTCATACCCCTGAAAAAGAACAAATTTGTAATGACCTGAATATTGAATACAAGGTTTTGAGAAGAATTCCGTTCAATGGGCTGCCTGTAAGGTCAACCACTTCACTTCTAAAAGAAACTCATATCCCATACAGGATTGACCTGGCAGGAACCTGGATTGACCAGCCTTATGTCTCAAAACACTGTCCGGGTTGGGCTGTTACGATGTCGATAGAGCCAACTATCGAATTTAATGAGCGATCAGGAATGGCAACATCAACACGCAAGAAAGCCATTGAGCTATGGAACAACCAACTTCCGCCTGAAAATCCTGAAAAGCTGGCTAAAATCCTTTTCAGATATGACAATGATCCAGGGACGAAAGATGTCAGCGGTTCTCAGGATTCAATCGGGATAGCGATGCCCGGAATTAACAGGTTCTTTTATGAAAAGGGACAGTACTGGCCATCACGATTTGAGACTATTTCTGACCCGAATATCCTCAGATGGCTAGAGGAGAGGTTATATATGGTCACTTTGTGGCCCAGACCATCAGATTTTGTTGTTCTTGAAAACACAGATATAACGCCTGATAATGTAAGAAGGTTAGCTTCTGCAGCTGAACTGGCATGGGAAGGACTGACCCAGATGAACATTGGCAGATTTACTGAAGGTTTTGCTGCTTCTTTTGATGCACAGGTTGCCATGTTTCCGAAAATGATGAATGACAAAATAACACGGGTAATAGATCAGCATCTAGACAAAGCTCTTGCCTGGAAATTATCAGGAGCCGGTGGGGGAGGTTATCTGATCCTGATTAGTGAGAATGAGATAAGGAATGCCATAAAGGTCAAGATCAGGACCAAAGGGTACTGGCTCTAATTTTATAAGATTTCTATGATGAAAAAAATTGCATTAATTTCCGGGATCACAGGACAAGATGGCTCTTATCTGACTGAACTATTGCTTGAAAAAGGTTATGAAGTTCATGGAATATTACGTCGCTCAAGCTCTTTTAATACATTCCGTATTGACCATATATATAATAATCCAATATTTCTGGGA
>JAHEYW010000295.1:2579-3163 GCA_023251395.1 Bacteroidales bacterium | reverse complement strand
TATCAGAGGCAATGACATTGAATTCAGCCCCTTACTTTTATCTTTTATCATCATAGGGAAGGATCAGGTTCTCCTCTTTACCGATGAAAAAAAGATACCATTGAAACTTGCTATGGAATTTGACAGGCAAAGCGTTACGATCCTGCCATATCCGGATGTTTCTTCTATCCTTTCAAGAATGAAGAAGGGAACTAATCTGCTTATCACACCAGAAACCACGAATGCTGCACTGTTTGGTTCCATACCTTCAGATGTGAACATAATCAGGGGTTTAAGCATCCCGGGAAGATTAAAATCTGTTAAGAATGAGGTTGAAATCGCCAATTTAAAAAAAGTAATGATAAAAGATGGGGTGGCCCTTGTCAGGTTCTTTATCTGGCTTGAAGATGAGATTAAAAATCAAACTGTCACAGAACTGTCTGCTTCTGAAAAGCTCCTGGAATTCAGGCTTCAGCAGGCTAACTGCACAGGTGCCAGCTTTCAGTCAATTATTGCATTCAAACAGCATGGGGCGATAGTTCATTATAATCCTTCTTATGGAAGAGCTGCAAGGATTGACAATAACGGTACTCTCCTGATTGATT
>JAHEYW010000295.1:0-2569 GCA_023251395.1 Bacteroidales bacterium | reverse complement strand
AACAATATATATTGGTACACCTGGAGTTGATGAGAAGAAAGATTATACACTTGTTCTTAAAGGTTTAATAAGCCTTGCTTCTGCGAAATTCCCCGGAGGTACCAGAGGTTATCAGCTTGATGCACTGGCCCGACATCATATATGGAATTCAGGGTTAAATTATGGACATGGTACTGGACATGGAGTTGGATTTTATCTGAATGTTCATGAAGGTCCCCAGAGTATCGGCCCGGGGATGTCTGAAGGTAACAAGGTATCCTTGCAGCCTGGAATGATAATTTCTGATGAACCAGGGATTTACAGGGATGGAAAATATGGTATAAGACTTGAAAACATTCTTTTGGTTGAGGATGACAGATCAACTGAGTTTGGACATTTCCTTGGATTTGAAACTTTGTCATTGTGCCATTTTGAAAAAAATCTTATTGATAAATCAAGTCTCGAGAATTTTGAAATAGCCTGGATAAACAAATACCATTCAATAGTATTTAATAATTTAGAACCCCTTTTAAATGAGGACGAAAGGGGATGGCTTAAAACAAAAACTGAAGAGATTTAGAATGATTTTGGATGTTTTATATAAAAATTGTAAATTTGTTAATAAGTGTTAAAATAAACTATTCTTCCCTGATACTGACACATTAAAACTGACTCTGTTTTAATTAAATAGTTTTAAAGATGAACATTTTTATCGCCAAGTTGAGCTCAGGAACGAAAAGCCAGGACCTTGAACAGCTGTTCAGCAAATTCGGGAAAATAACATCTGCCAAGGTTGTAATGGACAGGAGAACAGGTTTCTCAAAGCGTTATGGTTTTGTTGAGATGCCTGATGAACAGGCAGCGTATGAAGCTATCGATAAACTCAACGACACTGAATTTGACGGCAGTAAGATCGTGGTTAAGATGTCGATACCTAAAGCAGAAGAACCACCTCAGGAACCAAGAAGAAGCTTCAGGGACAGAACAAAAACCTGATCATTTCCCACGTTTTGATTTCTGAGTCATAAAGACTATATCCATTACGGGGAACTCTGTAATGCGTAATCTCGAACATCCATAGGGAACAAGCGTGATGGCCTCTGGATCTCCCTCAGGATTTACCGGGCTGATTGGAGGATCTGCAGCTGAATTCATATCCATTATCCAGCTTTTAATCTTCATTCCACGGGTTTTGATAAGTAGAGGGGAATCATTTTTTAAGCTCAAAAATCTTGAAGAATCTGCTGACCATACCATATCCCCTTTATCTGAAAATGGATATTTATCTGGTTTTGTGATTGTGATCATGCACCCATGGTCAGGATTTTGTTTATCGAGGATCAATCCATAATTCCAGCTGCTTTTGGGCAATATTTCCCAATCCGTACACCCCTTGAAATCAAAACTTTCCTTATTTGTTTTTGTTCTTCTGAACTCTTTGTCAATTCTCAATGAAAGATATAACGGTCCCCGGAGTAAGGAAACAGCATTATTAAATCTTGTTTCGTATCTAATCTCCATTGGAAATGTAAGTGTAAGCACATCTCCATTTGACCATCTTTCATTAAGCCTGACGGTTTCCCCTGCTTTTCCGGTTATTTTCCTGTCTTTATATTTGATTATTGAATTATCTGCCCACGCCGGTATCCTCAGATAAACGGGGAATCTGGCTTTGCCATCCAGGCTAACTTTAAATTTTATTTCTCCTGTGAAAGGATAATCTGTCTCCTCTTCAATAATCACTTTCTTCCTATTTCCCACAAAAGCGTTGACTTTTGATGGTCCGTAAGCTACTGCTGCAAGTCCGTTATCCTCTGTTGCCATCCACATATTTTCAACAAATTTCGGCCAGCCCTGATGCATATTAGCAAGACAGCAACCGTAACTGGGTGAGAATCCATATATATTTGCAAAGTTTCCGTTGGAACTCCAGTTCCTTTTAGCACCTGATACAAGTACCTGGTTGGACTGTTGATCATACTGATGTGCCCACATATCGGGCGTTGTAGCACCAGGTAATGAATTGTAAGCAAGCAGTTCAAGTCTGTCAGCCAGTTTGTTATCTCCAAAAATTTCATAAAGAGTTTCGATTGAGAACATATATTCTACTACAGCGCATAGTTCAGTTCCATGCGAAGGTCGTTTCCCTGAAAGATGCTCATCACCTGAGAAGCGGCCGCCAGCCTGACCGTGATTCAGATCATATTTCTCAATTCCGGAGAAAACAGCATCTCTGAATCTTGGATCTTTTGATTCTTCGAACCAAAGTCCCGGGTATTTGATTGCCATTGCATTGTTTACAACATGTGCTGTTAGTCCTTCCGCTTCCCAGTTGAATGGTATTTTTTTATCAGCAAGTGCTGCTGAGTCCCAGGGGAACTTCTCATAATATGAGGTCCAGTCGAAGCTGTTCTTTTGAATTGAGGCTATTACTTTCAAAATCCAATTCTCTTTCGTTTGCCTGTATAGCCACAAACCTGTTACAGTATTTTCCATTGCCCTTACACCCCGCCATTCCTTGTCAGGCCAGTCCGGTGGTGCCATTTGGAGGTATTTAAAATAATTCAGAAGAATATCCAATGCTTTTTTG
>JAHEYW010000090.1:1433-11614 GCA_023251395.1 Bacteroidales bacterium | reverse complement strand
GGATTGCAGCATACATAACAGGTGCCCTTCTTGTTATGCTTAAGTAAGATTAAAAGGCGAATCTTCCTGACAGATATTCTTTGATAACCGGGCTGATTCCTGTAAACTTTTTTTCAGAGTTAGAATGGTAATAATTACCTGTTTCCTTTTCAGGATAAAACCCTAGCTATGTATAATTTGTAAAAAATATTTTGAAGCAATCATAAATTTTCTATTTTTACGACCAGTATTTTTTATTTCTTTAGTAACCTGATAATCTGAATTAAAATGAAAAACAGACTTTCCACCAGAGTTTTTGGCTTAATGGCCTTATTTGCATTTTATGGATTTATTCTCCAGGCACAGGAACGTAATGATGTCATTAAGGCATATAATGAAGGTGCCAAAGTAATGCAAACAGATTTTCCTGCAGCCATCAAAGCTTTTGAAAACGCAATTACCCTTGCAAACAAGGTTGGTGAAACCGCAAAGGACCTGAAACAAAATGCAGAAAAGGTATTACCAGGTTTGTACGTAAAAGTGGCATTGAGTGCGGTAAATGAGAAGAAGCCTGCCCAGGAGGTAGTTCAGGCAGCCAAGACTGCTTTACAGGTGTCAGAAAAACTAAATAACGCAACCGGGAAAGAGAATGCAAACAGAATACTTGTTCAGGGTTATAACAGCCTTACTGCTGAATTGTTTGGAAAAAAGGATTATGATAATGCTCTCAAGACTACTGATAGTTTATTATCCATTAATCCTGAATTTGTAAGTGCAATAAACAACAGGGCACTTATCTACAGAGCCCAGGGTAACTCTGATGCATTCGAGAAAACCGTTGATACATATATTGAAAAAGTAAAGAAATCAAATGATACTGTTAAGGCAAAACAGGCCTCAACGATGGCACTTGAGTATTTCAGGGCAGCTGGTTCAAAGGCTTCTCAGGCCAATAATCTCCCCGATGCCCTTTCACTTCTTAACAGAGCCGCCAAATATGGTAATGACAAAGATCTGTTCTATTATTTTTCAGATGTATATAACAAACAGAAAAACTTTGACAAAGGTCTTGAATTTGGACAAAAAGGATTAGCAATGGAGACAGGCCAACCGGAAGCCAAAGCCAAATTTTATTTCCAGATAGCAACTGCGCAGTTTGGTAAAGGACAGACTGCCGAAGCATGTGCATCATATAAGAACGCAATGTTCGGTGCATTCGCTGAAGCCTCAAAAGTTCAGATTGGCAATCTGAAATGTAAATAGGATATATTATTTTTATTATCGGACTCGTATCAGGCCATTTTAACTGCCCCTCCCTGCCTTCTGCTAGCTGGCGGAGAGGTGTAAAACATTATTATTTAAGCATATAGAATAAAAAAGTTCCCCCTGTCTGCCGGCTGGCAGGCTTTAGGGGGATTTAGGTGGCACAATAAAAAGAGGCTGACTCACTTTTTGAGATAGCCTCTTAAATAACCTCAGAATAATGGATTCTTTTATAATATCTTCTATCTGTAGCTTTGGAACTTACCTTCTTTGAAACAGGTAACACCGTTGTCAGTACCAATCCAGACGACACCTTTATTATCAACAGCAATTGTAAGAATATTATTACTCGCAAGTCCATTCCCGGTTTGATAGGTAGTAAATTTAGCACCGTCAAATACTGATAAGCCTTTCTTTGTACCAAAGTATAAATTCCCTTTGTTGTCGGAGTTTATTGCTTGTACATTGTCATCAACAAGGCCTTCAGCTACGGTATATATTGCCCATCCTTCAAGAGTTTTATAACCAACATGTTTTGATACTCCTTTATCAGTTCCAAACCATTGAACTCCATTAGAAGAAACATGGACACAATAAACAGTGTCAGATGCCATCAGAATTGGCCCCCAGGCAGCATACTCAGATGCACCAGAGACAGCATCAACATCACTGTTTCTGAAAACTCTCAACACGCCTCCGCCTTTTGTGCCAATGTAGAGTGTATCACCGTCAGTAGTAGCTGCCATTGAGGTAATAGGATAAGCCGAGAATAAGCTTTCAGGATATTTGTCCTCATAACTGTTGGTCATCCATTTATTATTTTTCACAGCAGAGATACCTTTATCAGTTCCAAACCACTTCTGCCCACCTTTTCCTACTGCAAGGGCAAACACCTTTTCACTTAGTATTTTTGAATTACCCGGTTGATAGCTATTTACTCCCGACAGTTCATCAACAGGAAGTGAAGCGGAGGTAGCTCCATGGTGAGTTGCAAACCATAATTCAGATCCTGAAGGAGAGGAATCATACACAACACTCTGAAGTTCCGAAGAAGTAACATTCTTGTTTTTATTATGAAGGATCCATTTGCTGCCATCAAAACTTACAATGCCGGATTCTGTAAGGAACCAGACAGTATTGTTTTTATCAACCGTGGAAGAGAAGAACTTTTTTGCACTTATTCCTTCTCCTAAAGGCATTACAGTACCTGCAGTCTGAGCATAATTTTCAGAGGTAAGGCATGCTGCGATTACTATCAAAGAGATTCTTAATCGATTAATAATAATTGTGTTAACTCTTTTGCTAATATTCATTTTATTTTCCTTCCGGGGTTAATCAGGGTGAAAAGATCAAAAGGAATGCCAAATGTGGCATTCCTGAAGTCTTAATTTAAAATAATTTGTTTTAATTCCGTTTAACACTCTTCACCAGGTTATCAGGAATAGAAACAAGTTCAATTCCTTTCCCGGTTCCAAGATTTCGTGAATACTGCTTGTCAATCGGGTTATTCCAATGTTCATGGACACCCAGAACTGGAATTGGTTTTCCCGTTTTGTCAGGATCATAAATAATTCCCTGTGGCCAGTTCTTTGGATCAGCAGCCTGATGCATATAGTCATCAACGCCGTTTATATTGGGCTGGTATTCCGATTCATTATTAACTGCATCATGTTTGCGTTCTCCATTCCATTCGGTTCTCAGAAAATCATATCCGACCGACTCAATAGCAACAGGGTCGAGTGACATAAAGATTGAGTTCGACCAGTCATTATTAAAAGGAGGCATAAAATATTTGACTGGACCCTTGATTTCGCTTGCACCGCCACCAAATAATCCTTCAACTATCCAGATCATTGTATTCTGGCCAAGGTATTTGCTTCCCATAAGATCAACAAACACCCTGTACTTACCGTAGCCCGAATTTGGAAATTTGCCTGCCCTTCCGGCAGCAGGATGGGAGTAATGAAGATGATTTGCGGTAGCTCTTCCTATATCCCCGAAATGACTCTTGGCTGTAAGTGAAACACCTGCACTCATATGTGATTTAAAGGTTGTCATATTAATAAGGTAATCGGCTTGCTCGATAACATCATAAAGCTTGTCATTTATTTTATTATCGGAATAAAACACAAGCGGCTTCTCACTTACCTTTACAAGGGTACGTCCGAAGGTGGTAGTATTTTTATCGAGATATTTTACTTTAGGAAATTCTTTTGACCATAGCTCATAGTTATGTCCCCAGATTGGGCACATCGGGTCGCCAATTGAGATATTCTCCTGGGGAATACCTGCATCGTTAATCAGTTCCCTTAGTACTTCAAGTACAACATAAGGACCTTGTTCAGTTGGAACAAAATTGGATGTTCTTCTCAGCTCATTTGCCTCAAGTGTTCTTGGCAGGTAAAAACCATTATCCTTATCCTTCTGAACAAGCACCCATCTCGACTGTCCCTGATTTATTTTAATAAATATTTTTTCACCAGCTTTGTAACCTCTTTTTTGGTTGAGTTTATTGGAATTGAATAAACGGAAAACGGACTCCCATCCTTTCTTGGGATTCTTTTCACCGGTAAGCTTTAGAAATCCGTCGCGAAACATCTTTGCAATTACTTCAGGATTGTTGTTTTGCGGACTGAAGTACCAGTCATATGTTGCGAAATCATTATGTTCAAATTTTTCATTTGTTGCATCGGGATTCCAAACCCATACCACCCTTCCCGGATAGATACCTTTAGCTACACCCATAGGTTGATTAGGACCATCGTCGGGACCCATTTTAACCTGGCCGTTCTGGACAACAGTTTGTGTATTGATCGACGGGGTAACTGCCATTGCTATAACAACTCCTGTCAGGAGCATGGCTGCTGCTCCAAAACGAACATTTATTTTCTTATTAAACCTGCGCGAAATTGCTGTCAGACCAAAAACAGCTAAAAGGTAAGTAATAAACCCTGACATTAGAGGAGCAGCTACCTGCATACAAGGGTATGTTGCTCTGCTTGGTTTAGGGATAACCCTGATCAGGAACCATATTGTAGATGCGATTCCCATTGTTATAAAAAGAACCCTGGGAGGCAGGTTATGACTTATCATCCAGTCTCTCATTCTGCCCAGTTTTCCTTTCAATTTTGAGATGTCAAATTTCGTTGATTGCATGGTGTTTTGCTTTTAAGTAGGGTTATATTGCAATATTTGAAATTATTTTATGAAATCCAATCCTGTCACATAATTTTAAGCTTTATTAACTTTATGATCATCCGGAACCAGATTATCAAACTATTTTAAAGACAGCAAACGGATCAATTTTATTCCTTATACCTGAAATGAATTCCACTTATGCATTTTTCCCAATCTAATTCTTCAGAGTCTGTGTCCGGTATTTCATTTTCCAGATGTCTGTTTATTTTCAAGAACCTGCAAAATTCCCTTACAGAGAAAAAAAAATTATTAAATTAGTAAGATCTTACTAAAACCGGAACTTTAAGTAATCGTATAAGGAACATAAGTCAAGAGTGAAAGAGTTGACTGCCTTCAGAGGACCTTTTTAATTATAAAGAACAGACATTCAATAGATATGTAGTTTAATATTATACCTGATTTATGAAAAACAAAAGAATTTTCTCAACAGTAGTTCTCTTTTTCATTATTGCAATCATGACAATATCTCAGCTAAAAGCTCAGATGAGAAACCAGGCGATAGTCTCACCTGAGGTTCGTCCCGATATGACAGTCGTTTTCCGTATTTCATCAAGAGAGGCCACGAAGGTAAGCCTGGTTTTACCTGATATTAATATAACCAGGCCTATGGAGAAGAATGAGACTGGTGTATGGAGTACAATCGTCGGTCCTCTTGAGCCCAATATTTATGTTTACAATTTCATCGTTGATGGAACTCATACCGTGGATCCGATGAATCCTGTAATGAAAAGAGGAATAGGGTTAACAACAAGTCTTGTTGAAGTTCCCGGGAAAGAACCCATGTACTTTTCGGAACAGGCTGTTCCTCATGGTACTTTTCATATTCACAGATATGATTCAAAAACCACAGGTACAACCAGAGGATTATATGTTTATACACCACCGAACTATGATCCAAAATCAAAAAATAAATTCCCTGTGCTGTACCTTTTGCATGGAGTAGGTGACACAGAAAACGGATGGATAGAAATCGGCCAGGCAAATCGTATTGCAGATAACCTTATTGCTGCAGGTAAAGCGAAACAGATGATCATTGTTATGCCAAGAGGGCATGCATCATTTGCGGGAACCAGCTCCTCCAACCCAATGTCTGCAGGTAGCACGAATGCCTTTGAACAGGATTTATTATCAGATATTATTCCCTATATAGAAAAAAATTATAACGTTTCGAAAAATGCCAAAGACAGGGCTATAGCAGGATTGTCGATGGGGGGAAGGCAAACGCTGGTGATTGGATTGGCTCATCTTGATAAATTCAACTATATTCTGCCATACAGTGCAGCTGTAAGAAATGTTAGTCAGGACTCAGTATTGCAAAAGCTGATTTCAGATCCTGCCAGTATAAATAAGAGTCTGAAAGTATTCTGGATTGGCTGCGGAACTGAAGATGGGTTATTTGCAGGTAACAAAAGCCTTTCCGAACAGCTTACCGGAAAGGGAATTAGAAATACATTTTTTCAGACACCTGGGGCCCATACATGGCTTGTATGGAGATTGTATCTTAATGAGACACTGCCTCTTCTGTTTAAATAACTAATAACCTATCAGATTTATCAAGTCTCTAATGGTAGTATGTTCTTTATCTTTATACTTTTACCAAATCTGAATGACCATTACCGGTAAATACTCTGAATAAATACAAAATAAAAAAGCCAGGAATATTGAATTTGCAATTTCCTGGATTTTTTTTACCAATATCTTACTAGTTTCTTTTTCCGCTCTTTGCGTTTTTCACCAGATTATCGGGGATTGAAACAAGTTCAATACCTTTTCCTGTTCCAAGGTTACGTGAATATTGTTTATCAACCGGATTATTCCAGTGTTCATGAACCCCAAGTACAGGTAATGGCTTGCCTGAATTATCCGGATCGTAGATCATACCTCTTGGCCAATTTGTAGAATCAGCCACCTGGTGCATATAATCATCAACTCCAAACATGTTTGGGATATTTTCCCACTCATTATTTACAGCATCATGCTTATGAACACCATCAAATTCTGATCTAAGGAAGTCATAGCCGACTGATTCTATTGCTACCGGATCGAGTGACATCAAGATGGAGTTACTCCAATTGCCATTAAATGGTTCCATAAAATATTTTACAGGACCCTTTATTTCGCTTGATCCACCTCCAAAAAGGCCCTCAACACACCAGAAAACTGAATTCTGTCCAAGATATTTGCTACCCATGAGGTCAACAAAGACCCTGTATTTATGATAACCTGTGTTGGTTGCAGTACCTTCCCGTCTGTTTCCTACATGAGAATAGTGCAGATGGCCTGCCCCGTTTCTTCCAACATTCCCGAAATTAAGTTTGGCAGTTAGCGAAACACCTGCTGCGCCGTGAGGTTTAAGAACCGCCATATAGATCATATAGTTAGCATCCTCAATTACATCATAAAGTTTTTCGGTCATCCTTTTATCTGAATAATAAACAAGAGGTTTCTCGGTTATTTTGATAAGTGACCGTCCGAAATTTGTGGAAGTTCTGTCAATATATTTTACGTTTGGAAATTCTTTAACCCAGACATTATAGTTGTGTGCATAGATCGGATTCATCGGGTCTCCAACAGAGATGTCGGCCTGATCAACACCATAATCATTAATTAACTCCTTCAACAGTTCCAGGACAACATATGGACCGGTCTCTGTTGGTTCCATGCTTACTCTTCTGCTGTCTTTAACAGGTAGTGATTTAGGAAGTGCATTGCCATTAGCTTTGTCTTCCTTGTTAAGAACCCAGCCTGCCTGACCCTGATTTATCTTGATAAAGATTTTCTCTCCTTTGGTATAACCTTTAGCCTTTCCAAGTTTTTTTTCATTGAAACGATTGAACATGGCATCCCAGGAATCCTTTATGTCTTTCTTGCCGGTAAGTTTGAGCACTCCATCGCGAAACATCTTGCCAATTACCGGAGCATTATTATTCTCCGGATTTGCAAACCAGTCGCCTTTGTCAGGATCCTGATGTTCAAACTTTGAATTTGTTGCCTCGGGGTTCCACACCCATACAACACGACCCGGATATATACCTTTGGCGTCTCCAATAGGCTTATTGGGTCCGTCCTCCGGTCCGGTTCTGGTTTCAGTTGACTGAACAGCCTGATCATTATTTGCAGGGGTAACAGCCATTGCAACGACAACTCCGGCCATTAAAAGGAATGATGACCAGTATCTTACATTTAGCACTTTAAGTCTTGTTTTCCTCGACACAGCAGTTAGTCCTAATACAGCCAACAGATACATTACGAAGCCCGACATCATTGGTGCCGCTACTCTCATACATGGATAAGTGGCTCTTGTTGGTTTTGGTATGACCCGAACAAGAAACCAGATAGTTGAAGCTATACCCATAAGGAAGAATATCATCTTTGGGGGAAGATGATGATTATTCATCCAGTCTCGCATTTTTCCTAACTTTCCCTTTAATCTGGAAATATCAAATTTCATTTGTTGCATTGTGGTTTGCTTTTAGTACAGTAATCTTGCAAGTTTTGGAAATATTTTATTAATTCCAATCACGGAACGTGAATTTAAGTTTTATTAACTAATGATCTTTATATTAAAAAATATTTTCAATATGAGAATGTTATTCGCTGAAAACAGCAATTCAAATGTATTATTAACTCATTAAAAATGAAACAGGTCTGAATGGATATTAAATCATACTTATCACTTTTAAAATTTACGTGCATTTTTTTTATATCTTACTTCCAGATGAAACCCATAAACCAACAGTCCATGGAAGCGGTTTCAGGGGAATAAATTATAACCTGTTTGCATTTGCATCAACACTTCATCCTGATCTTGCTCTGATTGACGGTTACCAGGGGATGGAAGGTAATGGACCTGTTTCCGGCACCCCTGTCAACCATAAAATATGTGTGGCAATCACCAACTGGTTCTCAGCTGACCGAGTTTCTTTAGAGATCATGGGTATAGATTTTGCAAAAGTCGGATATCTGAATTATTGTGCATCAACCGGCCTTGGTGACCCTGATCTGAAAAAAATTGAGATTATTGGTGAGAGTATTAAAAATCATATCAAGCCCTACAAATTAAGTGATAATATCGACGAACAGCTTATCTGGATGAAGTCTGCATAAACTCATTTAAATTTACAATAAGTCAGACCCCGGTTTATAATGAACCGGGGTTTATTTATTATTCTGAATTATATCCTGATATTACCTGCCTGATTATAGATTTGCCTGTGGCTTCAATTGCCGTTGGCTGAAGCCAACGGAATGAGGGTCACATCTATTCCGGGCTTTAGTCCAAATTGACCAAAAAGTATGAACTTGAAAAGCATTGGGACTAAAGTCCCGGAGGCATTCCAATCTTATCTTTGTTTTCAGAAGGTGACCTGCCTATTCAAATGATTAACAATATTTAACGATTTGTACCTGATTATTAGACTTCTTACTCGTGAACTTTCTTTGTTATTAAAAGAATATACTTTAAATTTGGTAGAACCTTCTTTCATTTAAATAATCTGACAAATTCAAACTTCAATCCTATGAAAAAAACAATCACTTCAACAGGAGTCGTCATTATACTTATGATGATTACTGCATCCCTTCTTCCATCCTGCTCCTCATCAGACAAAAAGCCACCTGAGGCAAAGGATATGGTGGTCTGGTTCAACAAACCAGCAGATAAAGTCTGGCTTGATGGATTATTTATCGGAAATGGCTATATAGGTGGCAATGTATTCGGAAGAGTACATAATGAAAGAATAGCTCTGAATGAATCCAGATTCTGGTCAGGTAAACCGCATGATTATAACGATCCTGATGCTGGCAAGTACTTTGATAAGATTAAGGACCTTGTATTCGCTGATAAATTCTCAGAGGCTGAAAAAATGGCTGATGAACATTTTTACGGGAAACCAGGTGCACAACAGGCTTATCAACCACTTGGGGATCTTCTTCTTAATTTCAAAGAAACAGGAGATTCTATCAGAGATTACTACCGCGAACTTGATATGGAAACAGGAATCGTTAAAGTGACCTATTCTGAGGGTAAAGTTAAAATGACACGGGAAGTATTTATGTCATACCCCGACAGAGTAATGGTGATGAAGGTATCTGCAAATAAACCAGGTAAGGTAAATGTTGAGGTAAAATTGCATAGTCCTTTCAAAGTCGGAACGAGTGTAAAGGATAACAAGCTCAGTATTGACGGGACATGGAAATATCTCCCTAAAACAGAAAGCTGGCTTATTGCAAAGGTCGATGGAACAGGACTAAATTTCCGGACATCAGTTATAGCTAAACCAGAAAGTGGCAGCCTTCTTACAACCGATTCGAGCCTTGTAATCTCAGGTGCCAATTCGGTAACATTTCTGCTTACTGCCGCAACAAGTTTTGTCAATTATGACGATATAAGCGGAGACCCTTCTGCTACAACTGAAAAAGTACTTACAGCTGCCACAATCAAAGACTTTAATACATTAAAAACTACTCACATAAACGACTTTAAAGGACTTATGGAAAGGGTCCATCTCACTATTGGTGATCCTATGATGAACAATAAACCTAACGATGTTCGTGTTGCAGACATAAAAAAAGGAATACCTGATATTAATTTTTATGGAAAGATATTCCAGTTTGGACGTTATATTCTTGCAGCCAGCAGCAGGCCAGGAAGTGACCCTGCTAACCTCCAGGCGAGATGGGATGAGGAACTGCTTCCGAACTGGGGAAGTAAATATACTATCAATATTAACACTGAAATG
>JAHEYW010000090.1:0-1423 GCA_023251395.1 Bacteroidales bacterium | reverse complement strand
TCCTCTGTTCGACCTGATAAAAGATCTTTCTGTTAATGGTGCAAAAACTGCAAAAATCTACTACAATGCAGGAGGTTGGGTTGCTCACCATAACACTGATCTCTGGCGAGGTACAGCACCTGTTGATGCTGCAAGGTACGGCATGTGGCCTGTTGGAGGCGTTTGGTTATGCCAGCATATCTGGGAGCATTATCTTTTTACAGGAGATGTTGAATTTCTGAAGGAAAACTATCCCCAGATGAAAGGTGCAGCTCAATTCCTTATGGATATTATGACAATTGAGCCAAAACATAAATGGCTGGTAATTCCTTTCTCAATGTCGCCTGAGCAGGGCTATTTCGTCAAGGATGGTGCAAAGGAAACATACCTTTCTTCAACGACCACAATGAATATTGGTATGGTCAGGGATCTGTTTCCTCATTGCATAGAAGCATCAAAGATTCTTAATGTTGACCAGGAATTTGCTGCTAAACTGTCTGAAGCCCTCACAAAAATTCCACCCTACCAGATTGGCAAAGATGGTCTTCTGCAGGTATGGATTGAAGACTGGAAAAGAGGTAATGAAGGTCATAATATGTCAGCAAACTTTGGTTTCTACCCGGGAAACTCAATTACATTACGTGGAAATCCGGATATTGCTGCAGCTATACAGAAATGGCTTGAACCACGCCGTCAGGGAACGAGCTGGACAAGCGCATGGGATATATGTGACTGGGCAAGACTCGAAAATGGTGTCAGGGCAGATACTGCAATCAGACAATTTTTCCGCTCAGGAGGCCGTCGGGGAGGTATAGGAAATAATATGCACAATACATCAAGCTACCAGTCGGACGCTAATTTCGGTTATACTGCTGGTGTAGCTGAATGTCTTCTTCAGAGCCATGCAGGGGAAATCTCATTATTACCTTCTTTGCCTGTTACCTGGAAAGACGGATCAGTAACAGGACTCAGAGCCAGAGGAGGATTTGAAGTCAATATTTACTGGAAAGACGGTAAACTCACGAAAGCGGAGATCAAATCTCTTCTTGGTAATCCATTTGTTGTCAGAGCTAATGGCAAAACCACAAATTACACAGCTGCAAAGGGTGAAACAATTGTAGTCCAGGGAAGTTAATTAAAATATATATTGATAATTAACAGAAGAGGGTGTGCCACGTGTGTGACCACCCTCTTTAACTTCAACTAAATACTCTTTAGCCTGTTCCTCTGAACCGGTCAATAGTACAAAGAAGTTTATTCATATCTCAGTGATTCGACCGGGTTTCTTACAGCTGCTTTATAGCTTTGAATTATTACTGAAGCCGTAGCGATAATAAAAGCAACAAGGCCGGTGAGGAAAAAAACAAGCCAGCTGATATTAGTCTGATAGGTGAATCCATGAAGCCATTTATCCATAATTACCCATGCACCGGGGCATGCAAAT
>JAHEYW010000294.1 GCA_023251395.1 Bacteroidales bacterium | reverse complement strand
CTCGGTGGCCCCACCCGCGATCGTATAAGGGTTTATGGGCAGGCCGGGTCTCCGAAGGAGGCAAAGACGGTTATCGATGTGGGTTTTTCCTCTTTAAAAGTGGGTGTTACATCAAGCCGCAGCAGGTTATCGCGTATTGTTGAAAATCCCGATTTCGTTCAGGGTATTGTGGAAAATGTATCTGCAATCAGGAATGCTATCGGTCCAAAAGTTGACATGGGCATTGAGCTTCATGGGGATCATTCACCACAAACATCAATGCAGATCATTAAAGCACTGGAACCATATCAACCCTGGTTTTATGAAGAACCTATCCAATTCCAAAACCTTCCTCTGATGGCTGAGATGGCGAAGAAGACTACCATACCATTCGCTACAGGAGAGCGAATGGTAACGAAGTGGCAGTTCCGGGATCTTCTTTCTTTGAATGCAGCTTCACTTCTTCAACCCGATGTAACACACTGTGGCGGCATAACAGAATTGAAAGCTATCTCAACACTCGCTGAGGCTTATTATGCATCAATGCTTCCTCACTCTAAAGAAGGAATAGTCGGAGCAGTGGCATCCATGCATACGGTTGCAAGTATACCTAACCTCCTTGCCCATGAGCTGCCTAATCTTCAGGCTGCTCCTGATGATGGTGTAAAACGAAGCGCCCTTGGGAAAAGCTATATTAAAAAGCCTCTGGTAATGGATAAGGACGGTCACATAACTCTGGCAGGCAATTTTGACGGCCCCGGTCTGGGAATTGAACTTGATGACAACCTGATAGAAAACGAAAGAGGTGTCAAAGAATGGGAATTCCCGGAAATGTGGGATAGCTTTGACGGATCGGTACTGGATCATTGATGTTTGAACCTTCCTTTCGAACTAGGGCTTTAACTAAACTTCAATTTTTAGCAGACCGGATTTAAGAAGACAAATAAAATTGCGCTGTGTATCAAAATAGTTTATTTTTATTGTCGGGGACTTCTTCACATTAAAACCTAAGCCTATGAATCTTATTTATCTCCGTTCAACATGGAATCATCTGGAAAAAAATAAATACCATGTTTTTCTGAATGTTGCCGGACTTGCGGTCGGGATGTTATTTTTTGTTCAGCTTGTTACCTACATAGGATATGAAAATGGATATGATAAGTATTTTAAATCGGGAGACCAGGTATACCGTATAAATTATGATATTACACAAAACGGAGAAAGAGTTCTGCACTCTGCCAAAACACCAAGGAGGCTGTTCCGGGTCGTAAAGACAGAAGTCCCGGGGATTGAACTTAGTGCTCTGACCTATTATGAAGATGTTCTGGTAAAGTATGACGAACGTCTTTTCAGCGAGCAAAAGGATTTATGGGTCGAAGGTGATTTTGCTGAGATATTTAAATTGGAAATGATCAAAGGTGAGGCTAAACTTAATGAAGCCTTTAAATGTATTATTTCAGAATCAAAAGCGAAAGAAATATTTGGAAAAGTAGATCCAATCGGGAAGGTTCTGCTTGTAAACCAGGGTATGCGTCATGAAATAACAGGGATTTTCAGGGATCTTCCCTCAAACGTTCATATAAGCGTAGATTATTTCATGCCTATCAGAACCTGGGTTGAGGATGGAGGGATACCCCGTAACGAGAACTTCTCAGGTTCAGGCTGGTGGACATATGTAAAATTGAGCAAAGGAGCTGATCCTGCTAAAGTTGAAAAAGGCCTTGAAGAGATATCAAAAAAGTACCTTACTTTCCTGGAGAAACAGAAAAGGGTTGGGAAGTTTTCTTTACAGCCGCTTGATAAGCTTCATTTCAGTACAGACCGTGCCGGTGAATTCGGTACGAGTACTTTCGAAAGAACGGTTGATGCTCTGACACTTATTGGTGCTTTTATCCTGATCATCATCTGGATGAATTATGTAAACATGTCAACAGCAATTGCACGCAAAAGGCTTAATGCTTTTGCAATGTACAGGAAGCTTGGAGCTACGAGGCTGACATTGATCAAAATGTCACTGATTGAGGCTGGAATTATCAATGCAGGAGCGATTATCCTTTCTTTGATACTTTATATCCTCAGCTCAAGGCTGTTCAGCAGCATGATCAACACTCCTATTTCAAATGGATATGTGAATTACCTGAAAATAGCTGGTTTAACCAGTGTGATCTTTATTCTTGGAATATTCATCATGGCATTCATTGGCTCAATTCCCTCCTTAAAAGTTAATCCTGCCATGCTGGAGCAGAAAAAAATTACCAGGAACAGTGGATCGCTCTGGCTGGTGGGAATACAGTTCTTCATGTCATGTTTCCTGGTAATATGCTCATTAACAGTAGCAAGGCAAATACGTTTTATGGAGAGGGCGGATCTTGGGATCAACCTCGATAAAGTCATTGTCCTCAGAGGTGCAGCATCGACACATACAGATTCATTACGGAGGGAACACTTCAATGCATTCCGGGAAAATGTTCTTCTGATCAATGAGTTTAAATCAGGAACAGCAAGTATGAATGTGCCAGGTCAGCCCATGAGGGACCGGGTCAGTAACCTCTCACGGCCTGATAAGCCAGGTGACCTGAAGCGGGAAGTTACCCTGGGTCAGATTGACGACGGATATATTGAAACTTATGGATTAAGGTTACTGGCTGGAAGAAATTTTGAACAGCCCATCAGGAGCGATTCAGCCAAAGTCATCATTACTGAATCAATAGTAAAGGTTCTGGGATTTGACTCACCAGAAGATGCAGTTGGTAAGCAATTAAGAATTGGTAATATCAACTACATAATTAAAGGAGTGGTGAATAATTTTCATCATGAGGGGATGAAAAAAGCTGAAGAACCAGTCATCTTTATGCACAGGCATCCATTTGAATTTGGATACTATTCGTTCCGGATAAAAGGGAATATTCAGCAAGCTGTCGCCCAGCTTCAGAAAGTTTGGCCAAAACACTATCCCAATGACCCATTGGACTACTTTTTAAGCACTGAATTTTTCGACAGACAATATTATGAAGAGGTAAGACTATACAGCATCCTGCTGGCATTTACATTGTTTTCCATTATGGTAACCGCACTTGGTTTGTTCGGACTTGTCAACTCAATTGCTGAGCAACGTACTAAGGAAATAGGTTTGAGGAAAGTGAATGGCGCAGAAATAAATGATATTATTTTGTTGATGTTATCCTATTTCGTT
>JAHEYW010000293.1:1469-3176 GCA_023251395.1 Bacteroidales bacterium | reverse complement strand
ATTCAGTAGATTCAACTGCTGGGTCAGAATATCAGGGTTATTCTTCAAAGCAAGGTCAAGAACTTCTTTCATGTCTACCTGCAGGTTCGGTATCTTGGAAGGAAGGATGAGCTCAAGTCTGACATTTTCATTGTACCCAAGAAATGAGCGGAGTCTGATTTCCCTGTCCCTGAGGTTCATATCAGCCTGTTTCCTTGAGGTTTCGGCATTAAGCCATGAAAGTTGCATCTGGAGGAGCTCGTCTTCGGCAATTGTTCCAAGCTGGTATCTTCCTTTAGCGATCCGATAAAGAGTATCAGCATTTGAGTAGTTCATTTCAGCGATCTGCTTGTTGATCTGTGCAAGAGCAAGAGCAAAAAAGTTTCTGACCGCATCCATATGAACTGTTTCGATATTGGCAAGGTAAGTTTTCTTGGCTGTCTCATATTTCAGAGGTTCAGTTTTCTTCTGCCATCTCAGTGAATTATATCTGAATACAGGTTGATTCAGCCTTATACTCATAGGAACTGTAACATATTGATTTGTATTGGCCTTGAAGTCATTCTGCAGTGTAAGATCTGATTCAAGTGAAATACTACCTCCTGTCGGGCCAATATTCTGTGAAAGAGAGAGGGCTCCAATGTTCTGAAGCATATTAGTTTCCACGTATTGCCACTGACCACCAGCATAAACTCTAGTGTACGCTGTACTATAATCGGGTGTGGTACCTGTCAATGTTAAAGATGGCCTGTACTGTGCAACAAATGATTTATACTGCCAATAGCTTGCACGAAATCTGTGTGTGGCAATGAGAGCGTTGGGGGATTGTACTTCGGCGATTTTGATGACTTCATCAAATGTCAGTGTCTTGTTTTCCTGAGCACTGACAACATTCGAAATCAAAGTGAATGCTGTTATAATCAATAAAAAAGTTAGTTTCTTCATAGTTGGTATTTTATTCATATCTTAATGATTCTATTGGATCTCTTTCTGAAGCTCTTTTTGCGGGTGAATACCCGAAGATTACACCTACAGCCGCAGATACTCCGAAAGCAACAAAGACTGAGAAAAATGAGACGATGGTCATAATTCCGGCAATTTTTTCAATCAATTTTGCCATAATTACTCCAAAAAATACTCCGATAAATCCGCCAATTACACTTATCAGGACTGCTTCTGCAAGGAACTGGACGACAATATCCATCTTTTTTGCACCAATAGCCATCCTGGTTCCGATCTCTTTGATCCTTTCCATTACAGATGCAAACATGATATTCATGATACCAATCCCTCCTACAATAAGTGAGATACTTGCTATTGCACCAAGAACGACATTAAAGATATCCTTTGTTCTTTGTTGCTGCTTCAGAAGAAGCTCCGGAACTGTAATTTCAAAATCTTTTACATTTGAATGACGTCTGTTGAGCATACGGCTAAGAGTCTCGGTCGTGGCATTAAGCTGTTCAGTCTCAGAAACCTGAACAACGATCCTGTCAAGCTGGTTATAATTTGTCTCTGTGTCGGTAGCCGCGTCAGAACTGCTTACAACAACCCTGGCCATCATACCACCGCCACCACCACCAAACACGTCCATACTGGTTGCCTGAGTAACAGTCTTGGTATTTACCAGTGCCCTGTTCTGATATCTCATGAGCATGGTCTGAATAGGAATGTAAATATTGTCGTTATAGACATTTACACCCTTCTCCTCGAATCCTGTAAGACTTA
>JAHEYW010000293.1:0-1459 GCA_023251395.1 Bacteroidales bacterium | reverse complement strand
TACCGTTAAATTTTATATACTGACCTATGGGATCAATTTTGCTGAAGAATTTTGATCTGATATTTGCCCCGATTATACAAACCTGTATTCCGTTTTCTTCCTGGTATTTATTAAATATTGCACCAGAGACCAGCGGAAGGTTGTACAGCTGGAAATAATCATTGGATACTCCAACAAGCTTTGCCGTATATTTAACACCGTTGAGCATTGCTGTTGAGTTAAAAGATATCTCCGGGCTTATCCTTTTCATAGAAGGAACTGTCTCCCTTATAGCTTCTACATCAAGCATGCTTAAACCTCTGGAAAATTTTTTCTGTTGCTTTTCACCTTCCTGGGATGCTGATGCTTTTTCTGGTATTATAGGATTGATAAGGATGTTATTTACCCCTACCATTTTCATTTGTTCGAGTATTTCCTGTTTTGCCCCTTTCCCTATTGCTAGCATGGCAATAACCGCTGCAACACCGAATATAATACCCAGGGCTGTCAGGATTGATTTAAGTTTATTGGAAGCAATAGACTCAATGGCAATTTCAATATCATGGAAATATCTGAAAAAGAATTTAATCATTTTGAATCAATTTAAGTTTTTCTAACTGGAAGTCAATAGTAGCTATATATCAGCAGATTACTGATTTTCTCTCTGCTGAACGTTCTGTTGTCTGCGCTGTTGGCCACCTCCATTCTGTCGCATCTGCTCCATATATTTCCGCATAGCGGCTGTATCACCTGACTCACGCATCTGCTGGAATTTTCTCATGGCTGCGGTATCTCTGACGCCACCTCTCGTTCCACCCTGGCCACCCTGACCACCCTGGCCACCCTGACCAAATTGTCTTGCACCTTGTCCAGCCTGTCCACCCTGTCCGGCCTGACCACCCATTCCGGTCTGACCACCCATTCCGAATTGTCTTGTGGCTCCGCCTCTGCCGCCGCCCATCTGTTGCATCATCATTTCAGGATTGGCTTCCATCATTCTATTTCTTTCCTCAAGCATCTGTTCAGCTTCTTTTCTCTTTTTCAGTTCTTCCTCTTTTTTAGCTTTCTCTCGTTCCTTAATAACAGTTACAAGATCACCGCCAACAAGTCTGAAATTTTCTGCATTCTCAGGAGTACTGAGATAAAGCATATCACCTGTCTTTAGCCCCTGTTCAACGATTACATTGTTTTCATTTGATTCTCCAAGGACGACAACATGTTTTGTTCTGTCTTTCATATAAACAACCGGAATGCTGTCGTCACCTGAATGCACACATTCAAGAGGAATATAACTAACATCATCGATAGTCTTGGTTAATATCTTATTACCTGTTGTCATTGAAGGTTTCAAAATAGGATCAGATCCGTCAACTTTAATCTGTACCTCGAACACCTTTGCATCGGCATTTGGAAGCTGTTCACCTATATTGGCAACACTTACTACTGAACCTGTATATTGTTTCTCAGGAAATGCATCTAC
>JAHEYW010000089.1 GCA_023251395.1 Bacteroidales bacterium | reverse complement strand
TTGAGCGGAGGAGAACCTGGTCCGCATCCGCTCCAGGGACTTGGTGCCGGATTCATCCCGTCAATACTGAAAATGGATCTTCTTGATGGTATAATAAAGGTAAGCAAAGATGAGGCCTATTCCTTTGTTAAACGGGCGGCTAATGAAGAAGGATTATTTATCGGGATTTCATCCGGAGCTTCGCTGGCTGCAATCAATAAAAAACTTCCGGAGCTTAGAAAAGGATCCAGAATACTGACATTCTGCTACGATACCGGCGAAAGATATTTGTCAACAGAAAACTTATTCTGATTTAAAATAATCTCATTTATAAAGGAGGTATAGTTCTCTCCTCTTTCCGTATTTTTCAAGGTCAGCCTTCCAGGTTTCCCGGATCGCACTGGCGGACATACCCTTAACTATCTGTTCCCCCAGTGTGGTTCCGGCAGCCAGGACATCGAAATAACTTGTAAAAATATTATCCTTCTGCGGATAATCCCTTTAAGCACTAATTACAAATTCCAGATTGATCATTGGAACAGTAACCCTGCCTTTTTCCATCTCCTCTCTGAGATCTGTCCCGAAACACGTCTTTCCAAGGTATATAGGTTTTGTTGCACCTGGAACACTTTCCGGAGTAAAGCTGAAGCCTTTATCGGGCAGTAAGGGGCTGCCGAATGTCTGGAATGGGAACTGGGTTCCACGGCCACATGAAATTGCTGTCCCTTCAAAAAAGCAAAGGGAGGGATATAAATACACTGAATTCTGGTTTGGAAGATTTGGTGAAGGTTTTACCGGCAGTTCATAATATGTTTTATGAGTATAGTTGAGGCATTTAATAACCTCAACATCGCATTTAACCTGATTCTTAAGCCACCCTTCACCATTTGCCATCATTGCATATTCTCCCACAGTCAGGCCATGAACGACCGGAATTGGATCCATGGAAACAAATGATCTGTGCAAGGTGTCAGCTACGTTGCCATTGTAATAGAATCCGTTAGGATTTGGTCTGTCAAGAATAAGACATCTTATCCCGTTTTCCGCACAACTCTCGAGTACATAATGAAGAGTGGAAATATACGTGTAAAACCTGGTACCAACATCCTGTATGTCATAGATAACAACATTTACGCCCTCGAGGTTTTCCCTGGTTGGTTTATTCTGTTTACCATAAAGGCTGATAATTGTGAGTCCTGTTTTTGGATCCGTTCCGGTTGAAATAGGATCACCGGCATCAGCCATATGCCGGAACCCGTGCCCAGGTGCAAATATACATTTCACTTTAACCCCCAATGAGATCAGTGTATCAACAAGATGTGTTCTTCCGACCAGAGAGGTTTGGTTGGCGACTATTGCGACATTACGACCTTCAATAAGTCCGATATATTCATTGATGCGTTCAGCACCGGTAACAATTCTATTTGAGGTTTGGAAATGAGGACATCTGGAAGAATAATAAATATTAACAATGAAATTTTTAAGAACTTCCCCATTTTCCGTGAATTTAAAACATAAACTTATATTATTTTTTTATTGACTCACAGTATTTATCTCAGATTAGATCTCCGGTGAGCCCTACCCGGAGCCGTTTGTTTTTTAATTCTCCAACCTCCTCTTTATTTTTTCATACTCTGATGCAGAAATATCAGATTTCTTCAGTTCTGAAAGTACAGATTCACCAAACAACCGACCCCCAACAAGTTTATTCTTGTGCCCGCTGTAAATCAGCGATGCTTCATCAATCTGTTTTTTAAATAAATAAGCAAGAACAAGATTAAAATAAAGCGTTTCGCTGGTTTTGATTAGCTCAAGTCCCTTTAATGAATTATTTATGACTGCATCATAATTTTGTTTTCCAAAATGAAGACCTGCAAGGGTATTATAGCAATTAAATACTTCTGTTTTTCTGGCTACTTCAAAAATGTAATTCCCCCTGATTTTTTCCATTAATTTTACGCACTTCGAGTAATTGTCAATTCTGATTGCAGTGTCGGCAGATGTTTTCGCAATATTATAGAAATATCCTGCCGCTTCAATGATGTCTGGGATTTCCCTCAGAGAGTCAAGCCTGGAAATTATAGTCTCTTTCCCCTTTATTATTTTGTCAGAGGTTCCGGTCAGGAAGATTTTCAAATTATAAGCTTTATAAAGTTCAAGAAGGATATAAACACTATTCTTATATGAACTGGCCTTTTCAAGAAGAGCTATCGACCTGGTTAAATTCTCTATCCTGGACTTCTTGTTTAATATGTTATCATTTCCCATGAACCAGATACCGGCTTGATACAGTTGTTTAGGATTCGTTAATTTAATTGCATCCATATAAGAGCTTATTCCATATTCCAGTTTCTGATCAACCCTTAACTCTTCATAATCATTTCGTTTCTGGAATTCTGATAGTGGTGTTTTTACGTCCCAGTAATTCACCTCGCCATTTTGATGTACCCCTACTACTCCCTTTCCATCAGCTGTAAATGCAGCAGAAATGATTGTTGATTCATTACCACTTAATCTCTGGATTTCATAACCCATTAAGTTCCAAAGCCTTGCTGAATTATCACCGGTTAGTTGACTTGAAACTGTCAAAATCGTGCTGTTATCTGGCGAAAATTCAACTTTGCTTATACTCCCTTCATGTCCCTTAAAAACAAGTAATGGAGTCCCTTTTAAGTCCCATAAAATTGCAGTATTATCAGCAGATCCTGAAAGGATCCTATTGCCGTCAGATGACCAGGCCCATGAGCGTATTGCATTATTATGTCCTTTAAATTCAGAAACGATATTATAGTTAATGTCGTATAATATACCTGTATTTTCAGCAGAAGTTCCTAAAAAATATTTTCCATCCGGAGAAAAAACACAATTCAAAGGGAAACTATTTATTTCACCCAGTCTGACCCCTTGTGCATTATACTTCAGCATTTTATTACCTCCGGAAAAACCTACTATTATATTTCCATCTGGCAGGAATCTTGCGATGCTGATTCCTGTTGTATCAGCAATAATATACTCTTTTTTACTTTGAAGCTCATAAATTCTGACAATTCTCCGATCAGAGGTTGATATAAGTATTTTTTGGTTATCGGGAGAAAAAGAAGCTGAACCAACACGAGAATATGATTTGTCACTTTCCCAGACCAAATTACCTTTTTTATCCCATACGATGATATTAAATAAAATTCCATGAGTTAAGATAAGTTCCTTGTCAGGTGAAAATATAGCGGTCCGGATAAAGTTGTCATTTATTTTAAATAAATGTTTGTTTAATCCCTGAAGATCCCATAGTTTCAGGGTCTTATCAAGTGAACCGGTAACTATTTTATTGCCGTCAGGCGAAAAATCAGCAAACACAGCTTTTTCATTACCTGTGAAAGTTTTTATCAGGCTTCCATCAAGATTCCAGAGTCTCGCAGTGTTATCCATTGAACCGGTAAGGACTTTTTCGCCATCGGGGGAAAATGCAGAAGACAACACCATATTCTTATGCCCGATAAATTCCTTCTTTATGTTACCCTGCAGATCCCATAAAATAGCCGTATTATCAGAAGAGGCTGTAAGTATGTTTTTCCCATCTGGTGAAAATGTGGACGCCAACACACCTGCCGTATGACCAGTAAACTCCTGTAATACATTCCCATGTATATCATACAATAATGATGTCTCTTTCGGCGGTCCATCCTGAACTCCTCCTGTAAATATCATTTTGCCATCAGGAGAAAAAGCTGCCGTATACATCCTGGAAATAAATCTGGATTTGAAAACATTAAATTTATGAATCACGTTGCCCAGGGTATCCCAAAGAATGGCTGTACTATCCTCTGAAGAAGAAAGCACTTTTGTGCCATCCGGGGAAAAAGTAACTTTACAAACATCCTTGTTATGTCCCCCAAATGGTGGCAATATCTGCTGACCTCTTAAGTCCCACAAGATTACATTCCCGTCAGCTGTCCCTGTAACAATCCTTTTCCCATCCGGAGAAAAGGTAGCAGATGATACTCCACTGATAGTACCAAGATCCATTGGCCTAAAAACATCACAATATTTTGACCCTTTATGAATAAAGTTACTGATCTTATTTCCGTTCAGGTCAATTAAAGTCGCAGTGTTATCTACTGAACCGAAAACTATTGTTTTTCCATCAGGTGAAAATTTTGCATTGAATAGGGCGTTATTTCCTTTTACTAAAATCTTGTAGAAATTATAATCCCTGTAGATATCATACATAGTCCTCCTGGAGTCATCGGTGGAATCCAATGAAAAAGCATATTCTGCTAATCGCAGACCTAGTACAGGATCAGTTGATGCTGCTTCCTTTGCCGTGATCCTATAATAGTTTGCACGTGCTTTTATATAATTACTGTTTGATTTATTCCTCTCTATCAATGCCCATATTGTAAATAGTGATAATATGAGGAAAGCTAATGATGGAATCGCAATTGCCAGATTCCTCCTTCTTCTCTTGTGTCCTTCAAGTGCTTTTTCACTTTTGTCAATGAATGAAGTAAGTCCAGAGGAGAGATAAAGCCTGCTCTTATATGGGGAGACATATTTTAAATCGGCTTCGGATAAGAGGACATTCCGCTTTTGCCAGTAGTAAAAAGCATTCTCGACAAACTGTCGTATCTCAAGCAGCTCTTTTTCAATGAGTGAGATCTTCTCAAAGATCTTCATTGCCAGGGCATCATGCCGCAGCTCGTACCTTCCTTTCGAATCCTTGTCACGTAATATCCTCAGATGCACAAAACTCTGGATCATTTCAACCAGTACCGGCTCCCCGATCGTTTTCCCGAGAGTGTAAGCATTGTCTTTTACTTCAGCGATATTAAGCTGCCTTTTGGTCCCTTTTATTGAAACAAACGACTTTAATACTACAATAGTGGCGTTCTGATCTGGCATCTGGGATACCTGGTCTTCAAGGAAACTTCCCAGAAGGTCAGAAACATCTCCGGTCTCTTCAAGCAGGTCTGAAGAAAACCTGAGTATCCCTTTTTCCTCTTCATTCCTTTTTGCCGCCAGGTTATATATTTTATCAAGAAATACCTGCAGATATGTGAGTTCTATATCACTACCTTCAGGGTTAAGCCTGTTAAGCAGCTTTTCGGGAAAACCCTGCTCAATATCAATATCAAATACAGAGCAGGGTCCTTTGATCGCCTGGATAGCATTATCGAGTGGCATTCTTTCTATCCTCATTCTGTTTGAAAGAAATCCCTGAATCTGTTTCTCAAACTCCGATACATTTGCCATGTACTCCTCGCGCATTATAAATATAAACCGGCACTCTATATCCGATTCAGAAAGTGCCTGAATCAGCTGAACAAATGCATGTTTCTCCTCTTTTGTTCCGAAAATAAAAAGCTCCTCGAACTGGTCGAAAATGAAGTAAATGGGTTTATAATGATCAATATACAAAGATCTTATTGCTTTCTTAAACAGGATTGTTGTGAGCAGTTCATAAGGCAGGGGTGTTATTGCATTTGTCTTAACTACAGCACCAATGCTATCCATAATATTCTCACCTCTTCTTACCATCAGAGGCAGCCAGTCTGTATCGCGGAACTTGTTTGCGAGCCCGCATAAGACAAGAGATGATTTTCCGGTCCCGGATTCACCATAGACCATTATTATCCTGCTTTCAAAAGCCCGTCTGTAAAGCTCATCGATCTCCCTTTCGCGGCCAAAGAAAATCTCTCGGTCCTCTTTTGTGTAAGCGTCAAGGAATTTAAAGGGTGAATTCATACTATATTTTATTTGCCACCTATTGTCATCATCATATCCTGGAATTGAGCAGAAAGCATCGGGTAATCAGGTAACCCACTCAGATCGCATTTTTCTGTTACACGGCACCCTTTATAATTTAGATGATTATCATGTGAGCCGTCATACAGGAAAATGTCTTTCTTTATTTTGTTATCGGTTTGTCCATCCGTAAGGAAAGACGCCGTGTCGATGATAAGAGGTGAAAGATTAAGGTTTTCGTTAAGAGGCAATTGAGATTTCATTAGAAGTACTGAATGGCTGTCGGCACACTTGTTGTCCTGTTGTTCGAATGAGTTAAAGTCGGAGTCTGTGCAGGTCAGAAGCTTCAGAACGTGATTATATTTCGGTTGCTGATACTTTGGCTTGAAGACCCGTATCTGTTGCACTGATGCAAGCTTATAATTTGCAAGGAATGCCAGTCGCTGAAGCAGCTGAATGAGCCTTTCCTCTGTCTCATTACAAACTCTTTCAACATGCTCTGGCTGACCTGTAATAATATATCTTCCTTCAGGGTTTTTCCCGGGAACATAAAATTCGTACGAGTTTGTGAATTCCTCATTGAGACTTTTCTGAAGTTCAGGGACAAATAATTCAATAGACCTCTCCTCCAGAAGAGAGTTAACAGATCCAATGATCCACCTGTAATTTTCAATATTCCGCAGATAGATCTTTTGTCTGAATATTTTGCTAAAATTTTCAGGAATAACTATCCTGTTAAGTTTTTTCTCATTCCAAAGCTGGGAGATAAGTATATAGCTTACCAGCTGAAGACTCTTTTCAATAGTTGCCAGAATCTGTTCAAGCCGCTGGCTGTAATTTTGTTTTAGCGAAACAGAGAACAGCCGTCGCAATTCAACTCCCACAGGGAGGGGTAAATTCTTTATGACCATCTGTCCTTTATACCTGGGATCATTATCCTCTTCACATTCTTCTCCGGATGTCATAACCTTTTGAAGCGAAGGTTTGTATTTTAGCATTTCCTTCAGGACTACCTGAGATATACTCTCATTGGATGAATCCATGACCAAATAGGTTTTTGAAAAGCATAATTTACACATATTTAGGGGAATGGCAAAATTATTTTTTCAGTTGGAGCAGGTTAACTGGACAGAAATACATCAAGTAATTACTAAACGGTACAAGGTTACTGAGGTTATTGATTTTTCGTCTAATCGGATATAAGCCGGCACAACGGGTCAACAAAAGGAAGGAAGGAAAATTTTAACAACAAGGTAAAAGGATGAACCTGAGTTCTTTTCCAAAACAAGAGCTTTTTTCATTCATAACCTAATTATTTTATAAATTTGTCTCTTTACCGGCTGATGAATTTATCATATCTAATAGCACAAAGGCTTATCAAAGGACGCAGGGAAGGAACTTCATTTTCCCGTCCTATAAATGTAATAGCGGTTGTTGGCATTTCAACCGGACTAGCAGTTATGATACTTGCCGTTGCTATTCTAACAGGATTCAAACAGCAGATAAGAGACAAAATTGTTGCATTCGGATCACATATTCAGATATCAAATCTCGAAAACAATAACTCGCTTGAAACAATTCCTATCAAGACTGATCTTGATTTCGTTACTAAAATAGAGAAGATACCAGGTGTGGAACATATGCAGGTATTTGCAACCAAACCGGGAATAATTAAAACAAATGATGCTATACTAGGTGTAATATTAAAAGGTGTAGGTCCGGATTATGACTGGACCTATTTTAAAAAGTGTATGATAGATGGAAACACTTTTTCGGTAAATGATTCAGTAAGAACAAATAAGGTGGTAATTTCAAAGAAGATATCTGCCCTTCTAAAGCTTAAAACAAATGATACCATCTCAATGCACTTTATTCAGGATCCGCCAAGGATGAGAAAATTTGTGATAAGCGGAATATATGAAACCAGCCTGGAGGAATTCGATAAAGTATATGTCTTTTGTGATATCGGACATATAAAAAGATTAAACGGCTGGGATGATAATATGATCAGCGGGTATGAAGTATTTATCAGGGACTTTGATAAACTTGAAGAATTGACATATGAGATACGGGATTCAATCGGATATAGAATCCAGGAGAATAGCGTAAACATCCGTGTTAAAAACATCAGAGAAAAATACCCCCAGATATTTGACTGGCTCAGGTTTCAGGACCTGAATGTTATCATTATCATAGTGCTTATGCTTATTGTTGCCGGCTTTAATATGATTTCAGGATTGCTCATTCTTATACTTGAGAAAACTAATATGATTGGGATACTTAAAGCTCTTGGTTCCGAAGACAGGATGATTCGAAAAGTATTCCTGTACCAGGCAGCTTACCTTATTGTCAAAGGACTATTCTGGGGAAATCTGATTGGTCTGGGAATAGCATTCATTCAGTTGAAAACCGGGCTTCTGACACTTGATCCATCTTCATACTATATCAAGACTGTTCCAATAAATCTTGATATCATCCATATCATACTGCTTAATGCCGGAACAATGGCAATGATCTTGCTTATGCTTCTGATCCCATCACAGCTCGTAAGCAGAATTACTCCGGTAAAAGCTATCAAATTCGATTAGCTTTAACCTGCTCCATATTAAAACAGCCGGATGATTAACTGTTTACAGGCAGAAAGGATAGTTAAGATGAAATTTTCAACGAATTTTTGATAAATTTTAGTCAGGTCACTTTATGTATCTGATTTTGTAATTGTTACAAGCTTAATATTTGTAAGCCATATTGATTTTCAGAGGGTTTACTGAGTTTGTCTATTTCTAACTATTTTTTATCAGATTTGAAGCAATATCACCTGTTCACTTAAACAATTAAATTTAATTGCATCAAACAATATCAAACAAAATAATCAGCGAAACTTTCTGATTTTCTTAACTTTGTTATATTCCAATTGTTATATACCTTGGTACACTCAAAGCCAGGGGGAGATGAAGAAATTTGATCCGCACAGGAACTACGAGAAGACAAGAAAAGCAATCGGCTATGTAAGCAGAAATGAAGCCACACTTAAAGATTATAAGCGGATAGGATTCAAATCAGGACTTGAGGTTCATCAGCAGCTTAAAACAAAAAGCAAGTTGTTCTGCCGTTGCCCTGCCGGGATCTATCATGAGAATGATGATTACAACGCGGAGCTGATACGGCATATGAGACCGACGCTAAGTGAGTTGGGAGTTTATGACGGGACTGCTCTGATGGAGTTCAGAACCAAAAAAGAAATACATTATCGCATCAATAACAAGACAGCCTGTACTTATGAGGTTGATGATACCCCGCCTTTCCCAATCGACCGGGAAGCACTGGAGATAGCACTGGAGATCTCCATTCTGTCAAAGCTGAATATCGTTGGTGAAGTCCATATAACAAGAAAACAATATCTCGATGGCAGTATACCTACCGGGTTTCAGCGCTCAGCAATCCTTGGTGTTGAAGGAGAGATCCAGCTCAGAAAAAAGAAAATAAGGCTGATCCAGCTTTCAATTGAGGAAGACTCCTGCAGGGAAATTTCCGATATTGGGCATGTCAGGGTTTACAAAACTGACAGGCTGGGAATGCCATTGATTGAGACTGTTACCTACCCAGATATGGAGACCCCCGATGAACTTGCAGAAGCAGCTGAATATATCCGTTTTCTGAACAGAAGTACAGGTAAAGTACGCACTGGTATCGGTGCCGGGCGGGAAGACGTGAATGTAAGTTGTGAAGGAGGAACCAGGGTAGAGCTTAAGGGTGTTGCACATAATAAATGGATCCCGGACATTTCACATGTTGAATGTTTCAGACAATACGCACTTCTGAATATCAGGAAAATTATAAACCAGAAAATCCCTGAAAAGGATAAATGGAAAATTAAAAGTCTCGAAATAGATTTCTCTCATCCTGATCTTTTATTCAAACCTTTAAGACTTGCTCTCGACAACGGGTTCAGTGTATATGCATTTAACCTTCCGAAATGCCAGGGAATATTATCTCACTTTACACAGCCCGGATATGTTTTTGCCAATGAGATCAGTGACAGGCTGAAAGTCATTGCGTGTATCGAAAAGCCAAACATGACATATTCAGAGGATCTTACCCCTGTTCTCACCGGCAAGGAATTTGAAAAGATTGTTCATTTCCTGGATGCTGATCCTGAAGACGCCCAGATAATACTCTGGGGTCCCCCGGCTGATATGCCAACAGCTCTTGAAACAGTTGAAGAAAGAATCAGAATGGCCTTTGATGGGGTTCCCAATGAGACAAGAAAAACATTCGGAGATGGTACAAATATCTTCGAACGGGTTCTTCCTGGAAGAGACAGGATGTATCCCGATACCGATTCTGAACCGATACCTCTGGCTGATGATCAAATTAAGATGCTGGGTGACAAACTTCCAGTACTTATTTCAGAGCGTTATCATCAGCTTAGGGAATGGGGAGTTCCGGAAGATACATACAACTACCTTCTGAGCAAAAATCTGGTACCACTCATTGAAAAGATCAGTACAGGGTTTGGCTTCAGTCCAAAATACATCGGGACCTTCCTCGGACATACTTTTAAAAGTATAGTGGGAAAGAAAAAATCGCACAAGAACTTCAGTTATGAGAAGATCTGGGCTATGTTTGGTTTTATCGCGAAGAAAAAGATGCAACCTGCAATTGCTCACCTTATGCTGCCGGTTATTTATGAGTATCCCGATATGGAGTTCGGTTCGGTTCTGACGATTATTGATTTCAGGAAATATTCACTCAATGAACTAATTGCTCCGGTTGATTTTCTTGCAGGTAAATTCAAACAGATCAGATTTACGAAAACTGAAAAGGCAGCTGTCGACTGGATAATGGGTCAGCTGCACAGACAGGCTATAGGAAATGTTATGCTCACTGAACTGAGAAAAGTTGTTGAAGAGAAAATCAGGAAAACTTATAATTCCATATGACAGAAGATATTTTCCAGGGATACAAAGGTCAGGCACTTGAGATCCTGAAAAAATTCAATGTAAGGGTCTGGGGTAAAGCGGAAATCGATACAACAAGAGGCGCATTCAGAGGAACAGTATTACCCAGAGCGGAGAATAATGATGACAAGCATATTGTGCTCAAGATCGACACCGGGTATAATATTGGTATCGATATATTTACAATTCGAAGTATGTCCGAAACGGGTTATCAGAAAGCCAATTACAAGATCCCTGAAAAGGAGTTTCCTTATTCAAACGATAAACCTTTCGTAAAACTGTTTGGAACAGGAGGAACAATAGCTTCAAGGCTCGATTACAGGACAGGAGCAGTAATACCTGCGTTCTCCCCGGGCGAGCTTTATGGCGCTGTTCCCGAATTAGCTGATGTCTGTAACATTAATACAGAAAAGCTGTTTGCTGTCTTCAGTGAAAATATGGGTCCGAGCCAGTATATCACACTGGCAAAGGCAATCGGAAAAGAGATAAAAAACGGGGTTGACGGGATCATGATCGGACATGGTACTGATACACTTCACCACACCGCTGCAGCGCTTTCATTCATGGTACAGGATTCTCCTGTTCCCATAATTCTCGTCGGATCTCAGAGATCGTCAGACAGACCAAGTTCGGATGCGGCACTCAACCTCATACATGCATCAACCGCTGCGGCTCATGGTGATATTGCCGAAGTACTTGTTTGCATGTTCGGGCCAACATCTGACGATTATGGATTTCTTCACAAGGGCACCAGGGTAAGAAAGATGCACAGTTCTTACAGGTCAACATTCCGAACAATAGGCGATACCCCGGTTGCCACTGTAACAAGAAAAGGGGTTGTCCCGATAAAAAAAGAATACAACCACAGAAGGAAGGACCGTAATGTGAGGATCATGCCATATTTCAATGAAAAGGTGACAATGCTCTATTATTATCCCCATATTCAACCCGAAATCATGACTTCACTTGTTGACATGGGATATAAAGGTATTATCATAGTAGGTACAGGGTTAG
>JAHEYW010000088.1 GCA_023251395.1 Bacteroidales bacterium | reverse complement strand
AAAGGTCTCTCTCAAATTTTTTGTTACACAGAGAAACACTGAGTCCCGATAGCTATCGGGATCACAGAGGTCCACAGAGAATTACTACAGATCCAAAAGGTCAATTAAGTAGATCAGAGATGCTGTTGCAGCGCTTCCCATCTGAAGTTCCCTCTCATTGACCTGCTCAAATGTGTCATTAGCGGAATGGTGATAATAGAAATACCTCTGGCTTTCAGGCATTGTTCCGATCAGTAATGTACCCTGGGCTTTCAGGGGAGAGATATCAGATCCACCTCCACCCTTGTCAAAATCTCTGATATTGTATGGTTTAAAATAGGAAGCAATGTTAAGGAGCTTTTCAAGTCTTGTGCCATCAGCATCGAAACCAAATCCTCTGGGACTCATCACCCCTCTGTCAGCTTCAAGTGCTGCATAATGCAATTCTCCTTTTTTCTTCGCCTCTTCGGCATAGGTTCTTCCTCCGGTACCCGACATTTCCTCGTTCATGAACATAACTGCTCTGATCGTTCTTTTAGGCTTGATACCCAACTTTTTGAAGATCCTGATCATCTCTACTGCCTGAACGCAACCTCCTGCATCATCGTGTGCTCCTTCAGCTATATCCCAGGCGTCAATATGTGCTCCGGCAGATATTATTTCATTTGGTTTCTGTGACCCTTCAATTTCTCCAATAACATTATAAGACCATGTATCAGGATAGTTTTTGCAGGTTGAGACAAGGTGGGTTGTAAGGTCAGGATCAGATTTTAACCACTGGCTGAGAAGTTCAGCTCCTATTGTGGATACAGCAACTGCAGGTATTTTTTGTCCGTTTTGATCGTAGCGGCAAACGCCGGTATGTGGAAAGTTGTCAAGAGATCCTGTTGCAGATCTTACTATTACCGCAATTGCTCCATACTTCGCTGCTTCTGCAGCTCCCTGGGTTCTTTGATTTACAGCGCCGCTATAACCTGAAAAAGTATTAATAAGCTTGTTATCAAAAGGTCTGTTGAAGAAAACGATTTTTCCTTCAATATTCTTTTTGCCGAGTTGTTTGAGCTCATCAAAATCCTGTACCTCAACAACTTTTGCAATTATGCCTTCAACAGATGTTCCAACAGATAATCCAAGTGCCGAAATATTAAGATCCTCATATCCAAGAAGAAGAGAATGGATCCGGCATAATTCTTTTCCTCTTTCCCAATGAGGAACAGGTACTTTCTGCAACCATACTGAATCGGCTCCGGCTTTAATAAGAGCCTGCCTTGTATATTCCACTGCTTCAGCTGCTGCGGGTGAACCTGGAATTCGGCCTTTTGTATTTTTGCAAAGATATTCCAGCTGGAAATAAGCAGTTCTGTCAGTCAGGGCTTCATCAAAAACCGAACGGATAATCTTCTCAGGCTCCTGAGAAAATGTGTATGAAGAGAGAATAAGTGTTAAAGCCACACTTATTAAGACTCTGTCCCATTCAAACCTACGCATCAATTTTTGCGTATTTAGCGTGAGTCTCTATGAATTCCCTTCTGGGAGGAACCTCGTCTCCCATCAGCATTGAAAATATATGATCAGCTTCAGCGGCACTTTCGATAGTAACCTGTCGTAAAGTTCTGGTTTCAGGGTTCATTGTTGTACTCCAGAGCTGTTCGGCGTTCATCTCTCCAAGACCTTTATATCGCTGGATGTTTACTGAGGATTCTTTTCCCTGTCCTAATTCATTAACAATAATTGCCCTCTCCTCCTCTGTCCAGCAGTACCTTTCAACCTTTCCCTTCTTTATAAGGTATAAAGGAGGTGTGGCAATATAAATATTACCCCCCTTGATAAGGTCGGGCATATATCTGAAAAAGAAGGTCATAATAAGAGTAGTTATATGCGACCCGTCAACATCAGCATCAGTCATGATAATAACCTTATGATAACGAAGTCCTGATATATTAAGAGCTTTGCTGTCATCATCAGTTCCAATATTTACGCCAAGTGCTGTAAATATATTCTTAATCTCTTCGCTGTCATATATTTTATGCTGCATTGCCTTTTCAACATTCAGGATCTTTCCTCTCAGCGGTAGAATAGCCTGAAATTTTCTGTCGCGTCCCTGCTTGGCTGTTCCTCCTGCAGAATCACCCTCGACAAGGTAAATTTCACAATTTACAGGGTCCCTGTCAGCGCAGTCAGCAAGCTTACCGGGAAGGCCAGAACCTGAAAGAACATTTTTCCTTTGAACAAGTTCCCTGGCTTTTCTGGCTGCATGGCGGGCTGTAGCGGCAAGTATCACTTTCTGTACAATCAACTTTGCATCTTTTGGGTTCTCTTCAAGGTAATTTGAAAGCATTGTGCTTACAGCCTGATCAACTGCACCAATGACTTCTGAGTTCCCAAGCTTGGTTTTAGTCTGGCCTTCGAACTGAGGTTCAGCCACTTTCACGGAAATTATAGCTGTTAGCCCTTCACGAAAATCATCACCGTTAATATCAAATTTAAGCTTGGTTGTAGCGCCAGAATCTTCAGCATATTTTTTCAGAGTGCGTGTCAGGCCTCTTCTGAATCCGGCAAGGTGAGTTCCTCCTTCAATCGTGTTAATGTTATTTACATATGAATGGACATTTTCGGAGAATGAAGTATTATACTGCAAAGCAATCTCAACAGGTATTTCAGTCTTATCACTGGTTATATGAATTGGCTTTTCAATAAGCCTTTCCCGGTTATCATCCAGATAGGAAACAAACTCCAGGAGCCCTTTTTCTGAACAGAACTCTTCATATCTTGGTTTTCCGCCATTCCCATCTTCCACTGTATCCCGCATATCCTTAATTGTAAGCAGAATATTCTTATTAAGGAATGCCAGTTCTCTCAGTCTTGCAGAAAGGATCTCAAAATTGAATTCAGTAGTCTGAAAAATTGTATCGTCAGGAAGAAAAGTAACTATTGTACCGGTCTTATCCGATTCTCCTATCTCATCAACTGCGGTTACCGGTTTACCTTTCTCATATTCCTGTCTGAAAACTTTTCCTTCGCGCATTACTTCGGCTTTAAGATATGAGGAAAGTGCATTTACGCAGGATACCCCGACACCATGCAGACCGCCTGATACTTTATATGAATCTTTATCAAATTTCCCGCCTGCATGAAGCACTGTCATCACTACCTCGAGGGCAGATTTCTTTTCTTTCTCGATAATTCCTGTTGGAATACCTCTACCATTGTCAATTACGGTAACAGAATTATCTTCATGTATCACAACGTCAATACGATTACAGAATCCTCCCAAAGCTTCATCAATGGAATTATCAACAACCTCGTATACAAGATGATGTAAACCCTTAACGCCTATATCACCAATGTACATAGCCGGTCTTCTCCTTACTGCCTCAAGTCCTTCCAGCACCTGGATATTATCAGCTGAATAATCATTACTATCCTGTGCTTTTTTTTCAATTTCAGTCATTACCTATAATATTTATTCTTTAAACATCTTAATTTCAGGGAGAAAGAAAATAAACCTTATGACCTGGTAGCCATTAAATAGTTTTCTGAAGTATAAGAAAACTAACTATTTTGATTTGGGAATTTATAATGAATTTTTCACGAATTTCCGTCATCTCACAAAGCCTCTTTTTCCCCGTATTAAATAATTGATTATATGAATTTTATTTAACCTCACAAAGATACTGTTTTTATATGGTTTTTAGTTAAAAAAGTCTTAAATATATTGTACACTTTTTAACAAAAAATAAACACGGGATAATCTAAAGAATGATGCAAAAAAAGGGATGAAATATCATAGTAATAAAACCTGCAAAACTGAAATTTCAATACAAACCCCCAATCTTGACTCCAGGAAACTACAAGCTATAGGTAAAACCGATAAGTCCAATGAATCTAAGTGAGGGGTAATTGGCCCATTCATAATATTTGTCGAAGGAGATATTGTTCAGTTTAACCCAGAAAGAAAGGATCCTGGTGTATTTATATTCAGCATTGAGGTTAATATTGAAATGTGCAGGCATTTGGAGCATCCGTTTTGAATAAACAGGGGTACCATAGAACATTGTTTCGGCGGAAAGCAATTCTATACGTCTCCCCAAAGCTTCCAGTTCAACACCAGCAAAAATTTTATTAACCAGATTATACTTTACTCCAAGTCGACCGTCCCAGTCAGGCATATTCCAGGCAAACTCGATCTTGTCAAGCGTATATCTATAGTAGTTTCCGGCTGCATTGAAGGAAAAATTTTCATTTATTTTTCCATTGAATTCCCCATGAATATTTAAGATCTCCGTATTGTCTGATACAGGGTTGAAATAATTTCCTCTTCGAAGACTATCGAAAGGGAAATAAAAAATATCGGCGACTTCATTTGAGAACATCAGAAAATCATTCACAATCGAATAGGAAGCTGACAAATGATAGTTTCCTCCCATACCTGTACTACCTGTTAGTCCTCCCCTGAAGACAAGAGCATAGTCTGTATTTGCTATATTGTAAAGTCCCCTATCCGATTTCAGGAATGGATTCTGTAAAATCACATTGGAAGGGGAATTTTGTTCCATTTTTCCTGAAAGGTCAGCAAAGAAGCTTACATAGGATGGGACGATATTGAAACGGAAATCAACATCAGGATAAAAATGAAGCTTCGCAGGACCTTCTACTCTCCTGTCAACAAGAAACTGCAACCCTAATTTGATTGCCCAGTCAGAGGTTTTCTTTTTAACAAACGGACTGATACTAAAAACGAATCTTGGATCTGTACGCAGTGAGTCTGAAAAAAGATAATGATCAAAATCAATCCCGGAACCCATATAGAATCCCGCATAATTTTTTGCAGCAATACCATGTATACCTATGTTATGCAGATACAGATCAGATGCACTTGTGAAAAAATTATATTTTAAATTGAAATCATATTGAAGCTGAGATGAATCATTAACAGCAGAAGCGAGTCCGATATTTGCACCGGCATTAATATAATTAAGCTTTATATCCTTCTTCTGAGGATAATAGTTCCTGAATATTGTATCATATCCATATGCATATCTTACTTTCTGGCTGAAATCTACTGAACCCTGCAGGATGCTGCTTTGAAAGAATTTCTTTCCATATAAAGAAGCATCATTATCCATATAACCGGCAAAAACCTTCCTGTCATTTTGAAGTTTCACCTTCCCGTTTGTTGAAAAATGTCTGAGATTCAATCCAATGGCACCAGTTTTTGATCTTTCATTTGTTATACTCACTTCCCCAAGTGGAGTCAGATAATCACCTATTCCCAGTTTAATATAGCTTTTGTATAACTTCGGCAGAGGATCTGGCACCAATGAAGCTGGTTTAATGGAGCTTATAGAATATAAAGGCATGAAGGGGCGGGACTGGATATCATACCTGAATACAGGTTTAATAGTTGCAGTATCCGTTAAATCCGGCAGAAAGCTTTTCTTTAAAACATCATTCAATGAAGGTCGGTATGGATTATATAATGTGACTTCCCTCTTGATAACAGTCTCCTGTTGTTTTTTTTGTGCAGAAAGTGGAATTATGCTCAGTGATGCGATAAGTATGATGAATATTGCCTTTTTCATTACCTCCTGAATTTCAATTAATTATTTCTTAAGGATCTCATTTTTCCCAGATTGAAGTTTCAGAGTGTCTGCATGAGAATCCTGACTGCTGTAAAGGGAATCAAGTTTTGATCTTACCTCGTCGATAATTCCATCGGTGTCATTCGGATAATTATCTTTCAGAGTCTTAAGTGTCGCCTGCGCTGCCAGTTTATCCCCTTTCTTTACATCAATGTCTGCAAGTAAAAGTAATATCCTTGCAGTCCAGAACTGGTGCGGTGTATTCTTGTCTATAAATTCATTTATGACTTTCTCTGATTCTGCAACCTGTCCTTTCTTATTAAGAATTTCGGCAACAAGATATTTAGATTCAGCTCCTTCGGCACTTGTGACTTCTGAAGATATTTTCCTGAACTCTGTAAGCGCTTCATCATTTTCATTCTGGCTGTAGTGTGCCTTTCCGCTCATAAAGATTGCCTCACGGGCGAGCTCTTCAGGGATCTTGGCTGTCCCTGCGATCCGCGCAGCCACAGTTATTGTTTTCTGTGCATCACCTGACTGATAAGCTGACCTTAGTTCACCCCTGAGTGCAACAACAGTAGTCTCTTGTGTTGTTGAAACATTTTCCAGTTCCTCATACAATAATGAGGATTTCTGATAATCTTCCTTATCATATAGAATTGTAGCTGCAGACGTTAAAGACTGTATAATAAAATCGTTATTTGGAATCTTTATGATCTCCATGTAGTACTTAAGAGCTTCCTCTTTGTTTCCATTTGAGTTTGCGCAGTCGGCCAGATAATACTGAGCATTTGTTCTGAAATTTCCATTTTGGAATTCATCAAGGTATCTTCTGAATATTTCTGATGCTTTGCCACAGTTCCCGGTCATATAAAGTTTTTCTGCTGAACCATAGGTCAGAGAATCTCTTTCTGCAGTATTAATATCGCCATATCCATCAAGTGTTTTGACATACGCAAAATATGTTTCCACCTCGTTCATTTCAACATAAGTGTTCTTCAGACCGGTCAGTGCAGATCTTGCCTCAGGAGTAGATTTAAAATTCTCAATCACCTTTTTAAACTGTGATACAGCAGCTGGATTATCACCTGTTTCAAAGTAAAGCAATCCCAATTGAACCATAGCCCGAGGCACGAATGGACTTCTTGGAAAATCAGTGATAACAGTGGTAAGATCGGTTTCACCTTTTTTTATTTCCTTAAGCATTATGTTCGCCCTGCCTCTTTCATAGAGTGCTGCAGGTATATATGATGATCTTGGGAACTTTGAGATCAGATTTGTCAGAACAGCTACTTTTCCTCTCTGGTCATTAGAAAGTCCGAGAGCAAAGCCCTTCTGACTCATGGCATAATCGGCATCGACCTTTCCGTACTCAATTACCTTATCATAATAGCTGAGGGCAAGAGGATAATTAGTTGTGATATAGTAACAGTCAGCTATTCTGTTCCTTGTATCAGCAATTAAATCCTGGCTTGGGTTATTACTTTCAGATTCAAAAGTTTTAAAATGGCTCAGGGCGTTTGCATATTCTTTCATATTATATTGAGCATACCCGAGGTTATACCTGATAAGATTATATTCTGAAAGGAGCATAGATCCGGGAATCCCCATAAATTCTTCATATGCTGCAATGGCTTTATCGTACTGGGCCAGTCTGTAATACGCCTCACCTTTCCAGTAAATAGCCCTCGATCTTATCGACCTGTTGTATTTCTCATACTTAAGTGATTTATCGAACATATCTATTGATGCTTCAATCTCCATGTTTTTAAACAACTCCAGACCCCTGAAAAAAGCTACCCGTTGATAAGCTTCCTCAAGTTTGCTGTCTTTGTTCACAATTTTATCAAGGGATAAAAGGGCTGCTTTATAGTTCTTAAGTTTCATATAGGAATTGACGAGGTAATTATAAACCTCACCTATTCTGTCTGATCCCGGGTATAGTTCGATATAACTCTGGAAAGCTGCGATTGCTTCACCAAATGGTGAGTTTGAAATTTCAAAGGTTAGTTTGGCATAATTGAAAAGTGCTTCCTCTTTCACTTTTGCGTCAAAACTCATCTGAGATGCCTGACCAAAAGCGAACTGGGCATTTTTCTTGTCGCTTTTCCTGATAAAACAGTCTCCGAGAAGATACCAGATGTTCTGGCTTAGTGTATCTGAAGAAACATTGATGTCCTGAAAAGTTTTGATTGCCTTATCGATATCATCATTTTTGTAATAGCAATAGCCGAGCTGATATATATCTTCCCTGCCACTGGCTTTGGCTCCGGCCGAATATTTTTCAAGATAACCTATTGCTTCCCTGTAGTTTCCTTTATTGTACCAGGCATCACCAATAAACCTGTACAATTCAACGGCCCTGGCTTTCCCGGCAGATTTAAGTAATTCTGGTGCAGTCTCAAGAATTCCATTGTAATCTTTTTGAAGGTACAGGATCTGAACAATATAAAATGGAACAACACTTCCGAAAGTCTCATCCTTCTGCAACCGTCTGAAACCTTCCAGTGCAGCCTGATACATTTTTTTCTCATATGCAATATGCGAATAGTAGTATAAAGCCGGAGGAGTATAATCAGTATCAATATCTTTTATCTCTGAAAACAGAGTCAAGGCTTTCTGGGGATCACCCTTCATAAAATGTGAGTAGCCAAACCTGAAATAATATTCAGGCAGTTTATCTTTCTGGAGTTCCATCCTGTTTACATTACCGTAATATGTAATAGCCTTTTTATAATTCTTATTCTGGTAAAAATAATCTGCAAGTGAAATTGTGGCATCATTGATTCTTGAACTCTCAGGATGACCTGAAATGAAATGGAGCATTCTGTATTCGCCATCCGGGTTGAATAACTTAAGTGCAGCCTGGGCGCTGAAATATTCAGCATCAGCGATTTGGGCAATACTTTCAATGTGCCCTTTTTTAAGGAAAGAATCAAAATATTTTATGGCAGCAGGGTACTTCTCCTTATTATAAAAGTCCATCCCCCTCTCAAAATCAGAGTTAATTCCGTTTGCAGTAAATGATATCTGAGAAATACACCTGAGACCAATAAGACTCAGGAAATAAATCAGTAAAATAATCCTTGTTCTGTTCATAACTATTTTATTAAAGCCTGATAACTGCCAGCCGGTGAACTGGCTTTAATATGATCTTATTCCTGTAATATTCTGGTAATAAATAACATATAGTATTTTTTCAGACTTTTAAATCAAGTGTAAATTTACAACTATTAAACGCGGGCTTCCGGGCTTTATTATTGAATTTATTAACATATAAATGTTAATTATCAATTCTTTCTTTAATTTGTGAATAAATCATACATCTATGCCGGAATTACAGTCACTTGACACAATAATTGAATTCACTAATTCAACAATCTGGCAACAGGACCATCTGGTTCTTTCAGATGTTAATTTTAAAATAAATAAGGGAGAATTTGTCTATCTGATCGGCAGAGTTGGAAGCGGTAAATCAAGTCTGATTAAAACTATCAATGCACAGATCCCATTAAAGAATGGAGAGGGAGTTGTTGCCGGATACAAACTTGAAAAAATAAAAAAACGTGAGATACCTTCCCTCAGAAGGAAACTTGGCATTGTCTTTCAGGATTTTCAGCTGCTTATCGACAGACCTGTCAATGAGAATCTGGCATTTGTGCTTAAAGCAACAGGCTGGAAGAATAAAAAAGAAATAGACTTCAGGATTGATGAGGTATTGACTAAAGTAGGACTGGAACATAAAGGTTACAAATTACCTCATCAGCTTTCAGGGGGTGAACAGCAGAGGGTTGTAATCGGCAGAGCCCTTTTAAATGATCCAGATATTATCCTTGCTGATGAACCTACCGGAAACCTCGATCCTGAAACATCCGAAGATATCATCAGACTTCTTCTCGAAATAAGTAAGACTGGCAGAGCAGTTATTGTTGCTACTCATAATTACCCCCTTATCAGAAAATTTCAGTCCCGCACAATGAAATGTGAGGACGGAAAACTCATTGAGCTCAGAGGGATTACAGAAGAGGATATTGAACTTTAACTACTTGGTATCTACCATTACAGGAAGGTTTTTACCATTAGTCATAAATATTAGTTTGGAATTAGGAGATGCTGAGATTGCCTTGATCATCTCATACTGAAGAAGCTTCTCACTCAGACCAGTACTTAGTATCTTCTGGTAGTCGGCAATACCCTGGGCTTCAACTCTTTTTCGTTCAGCTTCCTGTCTTTCCCTCTGGAGAACAAATGTCATCTTCTGTGCCTCCTGCTCCGCATTTATCTTCGACTCAATGGCGGTCTTAACTGATGCCGGTAAAGTAATATTCCGCACTAAAAGCTGCTCAAGAAGAAGTCCTCTATCTTTAAAATCCTTCTCAATGGTATTAAATATCCTGGTCTGAAACTCATCCCTTTTTGAAGAATAAAGAGCGACTGCATCATAATAAACTGCATTATCACGTATTTTGGTTCTGCATATAGGTCTCACCAGTACATTCCTGTAATCTGTCCCGACCTGTTGCAGGATCCTTGGAGCTTCTGATGGGACAACCCTGTAGAGAACGGTTAAATCAATAATAACCTCCAATCCGTCTGCAGAAAGTACCCTTATAGCATCATCACCTGCCTTATTACCTTCGTCAGTCACGCCAGACATTGTATAATTCTCTGTCTTTATATCAAACATGACAACTTTTACCAGTGGATTGACCACGTTGAGTCCACTTGGGAGTGTATTGTTATTCACTTTCCCAAATAGTTTCTGAACACCTACCATTCCAGCCTCAACCTGAACAATTGAGGCGACTGATATACCCAGAACAATTACAATTATACCGACGGCCATGATTGTAGATCTATGGCTTCTCAATTGTGAATTTGTTTTCGCAGCAATAACTCCGACAAGAAGAATTATGATGCCAAGAAAAAGTACTGTCATATTGATATTTATTTAAATTATTTTGAGATGCTAATATAAGGAGAAATCCTGATATCCATGAAGAGGAAATATGGATCTGAGTTTTCGTAACTTTCGTCTTCCATCCTTCTCCGACGGTTGGCGGATTTGGATGGCGAAGCCGTCTTCTGACTTCGGACTTTTATTTAAACCACTTTAATGGCCAGGGGAGACGATTCGAGTAAATTCTGAAAAACGGTTGCTTTTTGCTGCCGAATGACTCCATAAATGAGGCAATTGCAGGGATGGATGATCCTGCAAAATCAATTACAGTTTTTGTCGATGAGTTCTGTCTGATAAGCTCATTCAATACAAAATACCCTGTTCTTTTTGTCCTGCTGTCCGGGGAATTAACAACAAAAAGCATTGTCTTGCAACCATGAATCTCCACAATGAAAGTTCCGTAAATGAGGCGTTGTCTTGATCCTCTTACCCCAATTATTCTTCCCTTCTTATTTTTAAGGCAAAAGTCCATAAGGTTTTTGAGCTTTTGATAATCAGATTGCTTAATCCCTTTAATATCTCTTGCCCTGTTTTGAAGAAACAGGTTTATCAGTTCATCAGGTGTAGCATCATTTACTATTTCCGGCTTCTTTTTTGCAGCCGAGTCGACATTCCTTTTGCAATGAACAGAGAAGTTTTCCCATAGCTTCTCATATAATTCGGAAAGATCCAATATGAAGTTACTTCTTCCTTCACATATAAATCCTTTATAGTTTAACTCCTGGCCGACACAAAGATCTATGTGTTTATATGTTTCAGGCATATAATCAATGAACTCACAGATTGCATCAGATTCATCCTTATCAGGAGAAAAGGCTCCCAACTGCTGAAGAAAGGCTGGAGTAGCAATGTATCTGATTCCGAATTTCGTCTTTGAAGGGAGCGGGAATACAGAATCATAGTCATCATCGACAAGTGCTTCCCAGCCCGGAGACATAATATCCAGATACCAGGAGAAAGCATAGGGTTTATTTCTTTTTGAGGCTTTAATACAATTATCCCACTGCTCCCTGTCGATTTCGTGATTCTTAAGGAATTCTATCATAATTGCTGAAGTTTCAGCATATTTTCAAATGTTCTCCTCCATTTTGCAAATTCATCAGTCTCGAGTAAAGAAGTATTATGCCATAGACTAACGAAGAGGCCACCAACCCTCTTAATATCGAAAATTATAGAGGC
>JAHEYW010000292.1 GCA_023251395.1 Bacteroidales bacterium | reverse complement strand
AAAAAGATATTTACAATACCCTTCGGTCCGCTTATTGGAGGCTCCTCTCCCCTGTGAATGCATATGGATGAAATATTAAGACCTGAGTCGGTCCGGAATTTTCCAGCAGCTCCTTGAAATCTGTTGACACAGCACTCATGAGGACACAGGGTACAGTGAGTGAAGGTATCTGTCATTAGTATATCACCTGGATTTTCCATTTTGGTTCAAAAATAATCAAATGGGGGGAATTGAGGATTTCGGATTGCGGATTAGCTTCGCCGAGCTCGCCTGCAGACCGGTTGCGGATTGCGGAGTTCTTAAGACTTCGGTCTTCTGACTTCTTTCTTCGGACTTTCGACATCTTTCTTCAGGCCTTCTCCCATTTATCTCATACTCAGCATATCACAATTTCCTAACATTCATTTGCAAATCCGAAAATTATGCTTATATTTGTGGCCGATTCGAGGTGAATTGAGGCCTAGGGGGACACAAGAGTCCCCTATTTTATTATCATATATTTTTAATGATCGATAAAGTCAATATAGAAAACCTTGTTAAAGAGTTCATCAGCGGAACGGATCTTTTTTTTGTTGCCGTAAAAGTAAGCACCGCAGGAAAGATAACTGTACTGGCTGATAAGATGGGCGGGATTACTATTGACGATTGTGTCGCAATCACCAGGTTTATTGAAAGCAAGCTCAATCGCGACGAAGAGGATTATGAGCTTATGGTATCTTCACCAGGAATTGACATGCCTTTCGTTGTAATTGAACAATACTTCAAAAACGTTGGAAGAAAAGTTGAAGTGACAGACAATGAAGGGAAAAAAATAACCGGACTGCTGAAGAATGTGAATAAAGGAGGTTTTGAGATCGAAGCGGAAGTTAAGGTAAAAGGCAAAGGCAGAGAGAAAAAAGAGATTTCCTTTAACTTCGATCAGGTAAAATCAACCCGTGAAGTTTTATCGTTTAAATAATATATAAAAAAAGGTTTACGCCAGATGGAAAACATTAATTTGATTGACACCTTTTCAGAATTTAAAGAGTTAAAGAACATCGACCGCCCGACAATGATGAGCGTTCTTGAAGATGTATTCAGGGGTATGCTTGCAAAGAGATTCGGTTCAGCCGATAATTTTGATATTATTGTCAACATCGATAAAGGAGACTTTGAGATCTGGAGAAACAGGGAAGTTGTGGATGATGAAACCTTCACCGATCCAAATACTCAGATTCCGCTATCAGAAGCAAAAAGAATCGACGCAGATTATGAAGTCGGTGAGGAAGTATCAGATGAAGTAAAGTTCCTTGATTTCGGAAGGAGGGCTATTCTTTCTCTCAGACAGAACCTCACTGCCCGCATTCTTGATCTTGAAAAAAACAATATATATGCCAAATATAAAGACAGGATCGGGGAGATTGTTACAGGTGAGATATACCAGGTATGGAAAAGGGAAATTCTTGTTCTTGATGACGATGGCAACGAACTTATTCTGCCAAAGAGTGAACAGATTCCATCCGATCATTTCAGAAAAGGCGATTCAATAAGAGCGGTGGTGATCAAGGTTGAAATGAGGAATAATACTCCATTTATTATCCTTAGCAGAACATCCCCTGTATTTCTTGAAAGATTGTTCGAGCTTGAAGTTCCTGAGATATTTGATGGTCTTATCACAATCAAGAAGATCGTCAGGGTACCAGGTGAAAGAGCAAAAGTCGCTGTTGAGTCTTATGACGAAAGAATTGATCCTGTAGGAGCATGTGTGGGTATGAAAGGGTCGAGAATACACGGCATTGTAAGGGAATTAAGAAATGAAAACATCGATGTAATAAATTACACCTCAAATAACCAGCTATTCATACAAAGAGCATTGAGTCCGGCAAAGATCACCTCCATTAAGCTGAATGATGAAAGCATGAGGGCAGAGATCTATCTTAAGCCTAATGAGGTTTCACTTGCTATTGGTAAAGGAGGTTTGAATATCAAGCTTGCAAGTCAGCTGACAGGTTATGAAATAGATGTTTACAGGGAGCCAGGTGGTGAAGATGAGGAAGATGTCAATCTTGAGGAATTCTCTGATGAGATCGAAGACTGGATACTCGAAGAACTTAAGGCAATTGGTTGTGATACCGCAAGAAGCGTATTGAACCTTTCAGTAAGTGACCTTGTTAAAAGGACAGATCTTGAGGAGGAAACAGTTAAAGAGGTTATTAATATTCTCAGAGCTGAATTTGATTAATAGAGTTTATTGGTTTATTTTCGAATCCTCTTTATTGAGGTATAAAGGAGCAGTTATCTATGACAGAAGAAATTAAGGTAACGAGATTAAGTAAAGCCGCACGTGAATTCAATGTGGGAATATCCACCATTGTGGAATTCCTGCATAAAAAAGGATTCAATCTTGATCCGAATCCCAACACAAAACTTCCGCCCGAAGCTTATAGTCTTCTAGTAAAAGAATACAGCACAGATATCAGCGCCAAAAAAGAATCTGAAAAACTTATCCTTAAAGATCTTCATAAGAAAAAAGAATCTGTTTCAATTGATGATGTTTCGGAACAGCCTGAATCAGAGGAAGCCGAATCAGAAGATGAAATACTTGTTAAAGACGGATCAGGCTCAAAGAAAACCGTTGATATCAAGCCCGAAATCAAAAAGCCGGAAGTCAAACTTGTCGGTAAGATAGACCTTGAGAAAACTTTAAAACCAAAAGTTGAAAAAGCTGAACCGGTTAAGGAAAAGAAAGTAGAAAAAGTTCCTGAACCGATTGCAGAACCGGTTGCTGAGAAAAAGAAAAAGCCGGTACCCGAAGTAAAACATGAGCCTGAGAAAACAGAAGAAAAACAAAAATCAAATATTGATCTTCATATTGTTGGCAAAATAAACCTTGAGACCCTTCCAAAGGAACCCAAACCTGCCAAAAAAGCTGAAACAAAGCATAAAGAGCCGATAGAGGAAATAGAAGAAGTTATAATAGCGGAAACAGAAAAGGTAAGCACCGGAAAAGAAGATCATCACAAAGCAGAACCCGTAGAGGAAGAAGTTATCGAAAGTATTCAGGAAGAAGTAGAGCCGGCTGAAGAATTAATATATAAGCCAGAAATTAAAAAACTCTCTGGTCTCACAGTAGTTGGAAAAATAGATCTTCCTGTTGAAGAGAAGAAAAAACCGACTCCCTATCAGCCTGTTAAAGTAGATGGTTCTGCTGATT
>JAHEYW010000087.1 GCA_023251395.1 Bacteroidales bacterium | reverse complement strand
ATTCAGATTTGAAAGGGGTGCTGATCCCAACATTACTGTCTGGGCCTTGAAAAGAGCAGCAATGATGATCCTGGAGATGGCAGGTGGCAAAGCTACTGAAGTAAGGGATATATACCCTGCTCCTGTACAAAACAGGGTAATTGATATGTCATTCAGAAATATTAACAGGCTTATCGGGAAAACGATCGAACCATCTGTTGTAAAAGCAATTCTCGAGTCACTTGATATAAATATAATAAGCGAAGAAGACGATACTCTGAAAGTATCTGTACCACCCTACCGTGTTGATGTCCACAGGGAAGCCGATGTGATAGAGGAGATCCTCAGAATTTACGGGTACAATAATATACCTGTTGACAGTCATGTCAATTCAACACTGACTTATATTGAGAATCATGACAAGGAAAAAGTGGTAAATATCGTTTCCGATATGCTCTCGGCAAACGGGTTTGCGGAGATAATGTCAAATTCTCTCACTCCTTCTGCATGGTATGAAGACAACAACGATTTCGAAGTATCCCAATTGGTGAAGCTTGCAAATCCGCTCAGCACTGATCTTAATACTATGAGACAGACTCTCCTTTTTGGCGGTTTGAGCTCGATTGCCTGGAATATAAACAGACAAAATTATGATCTGAAACTATATGAATTCGGAAATTGTTATTTTGTAAAAAACAACAGCAAATCGCCAAAGCCTGTTGACAGATATTCTGAAAAGACCAGTCTGGACCTTTTCATTACTGGCAACAAGGAAAAAGCCGGATGGAATCGGAAATCAGAACCTACGGATTTTTATTTCATCAAGTCATACGTTGAAATGGTACTCAGCAGGCTGGATATAAAACCGGATTCATTAAGTATAAAAGAATCTGAGAAGAGCTATTTTATTGAATCACTTACTTATTCACTGAATGGTTCTCTGATAGCTGAAGCCGGTAAGGTATCAAGAAAATATATCCAGAAATTTGATATTGACCAGGAAGTGTTCTATGGTCATATTGAATGGGATTCGGTCCTGAAAATAATCAGGAAGAACAAAATCGAGTACAGGGAACTTCCAAAATATCCGGCGGTTAAAAGAGATCTTGCCCTATTAATCGATAAGGAAATAAAATTCAGTCAGATAAGGGATATTGCATTCAAGGCAGAGAAGAGTATTCTGAAAGAAGTTTCACTCTTCGATGTTTATGAGAGTGAATCACTGGGGGAGAATAAAAAATCTTACGCTGTGAGTTTTATCCTGCAGGATGAATTTAAGACTCTTACCGAAAGCAATATTGAAAAGGTGATGAACAATTTCATAAGGGTTTTCGAAAAAGAGCTTGGAGCACATATAAGATGATGAAACATAAAAAAATAGAAGTCATTCTTGGAGACATAACCAGAATAAAGGCTGATGTCATAGTCAATGCTGCAAACAGATCATTGTTAGGAGGAGGTGGTGTTGACGGGGCTATTCACAGGGCTGCCGGTCCGGGCTTATTGGAGGAATGCAAAAGTCTGAAAGGGTGTGAGACCGGCGATGCTAAAATAACGAAGGGATATAACCTTGATGCCAAGTATGTTATTCACACAGTTGGACCTGTATGGTACGGCGGTGGAGATGATGAACATAATCAGCTTGCATCATGCTATCAGAACTCGCTTAAGCTGGCGAAAGAAAAGAAGCTTAAAACCATAGCATTCCCGGGAATATCTACAGGGGTATATGGGTTTCCCAGGGACCAAGCCGCTTTTATAGCTGTTACAGAAACAAAAAGGTTTCTTGAAAAGAACTCCTATCCTGAAAAAGTAAGCTTCATTGCATTTGATGAAGAGAATCTCGAAATATATCAAAGACTTCTCAATCAGGAATGAAAAACCTTTTTCAAAGGATTCGAACTTATCTTGCGCTTGTCAGATTCAGTCATACTGTTTTTGCAATGCCATTTGCCCTGATCGGATTCTCACTTGCCGTTGCATATACTGATTCTGCCTTCAGCCTCAAACTTCTGATTCTTGTAATTCTTTGTATGATTTTCGCAAGAAACGCAGCGATGGGATTCAACAGGTTTGCTGATGAAGGAATCGACAGATTAAATATTCGTACAGCTTCGAGAGAAATACCAGCGGGAAAAGTTAAGAAAATTTCCGCAGGGATATTTGTTGCCGTCAATGCTGTACTGTTTGTTGCCACAACCTATTTTGTAAACAGGCTCACCCTAATTCTGTCTCCTGTTGCACTAATAATAATCCTGGGTTATAGCCTGACAAAAAGGTTCACGGCTCTCTGTCATTTTATTCTTGGTCTTGGACTTAGTCTTGCACCTATCGGGGCATATATTTCAGTAACCGGACGATTTGATCTTCTGCCACTTATCTACTCATTTATTGTTCTGACATGGTCTGGTGGATTTGATATAATATATGCATTGCAAGATGACGACTTTGACCGGGAAAACAAATTACATTCAATACCATCTAGGCTCGGCCGAAAAAATGCCTTGCTCATATCAATAATCGTACATATAATTACCTTTTCCCTTGTACTGACAGCTGGTTTTACAGGAAACGGAGGTTATCTTTTCTGGATTGGTGCTGCGGCTTTTTCAGGACTGCTTGTTTATCAGCATTTAATTGTCAGGCATGATGATATTTCAAAAGTAAATCTTGCGTTTGGGACAACCAACGGAATAGCAAGCGTGATATTTGCCTTGTTCGTAATTCTCGATCTTCTGCTTCTCAGACACTGATCCACTGAAAGAAATCATTAAAAAAATTTTATTTGAATTTTTTTTGTTCCTTTAAAGAAAAACAAAAGCCCTTTCTATGCAGGATATAATCATCAGGAAAGTACTTACAAGGAAAGAAAAACGCGATTTCATTTACCTGCCCTCAAAAATTCATAATAACGAACCCGATTGGCTGCCACCTCTTTATTTGGACGAGTGGGAGCTTTACGACAAGAAGAAAAACAAGTCTTATCAATACGCTGAAGCAGTATTATACATAGCCTATAAAGGGAACAATCCTGTTGGCAGAATAATGGGGTTGGTCAATACCAGGTATAATTCAATCCATCAGGAAAACCACGGGCGATTTTGTTTTATGGAATGCTTTGACGACCAGGAGGTGTTTCATGCTCTGTTAAAAAAAGTAGAGGTTTGGGCCAGAGACAAAGGCATGATAAAGCTTGTTGGTCCGCTGGGATTTTCTGACAAGGATCCGCAGGGATTTCAGATCGAAGGATTTGATTATCCACAGTTTATGACTGCTCCTACAAACAGTTCATATATGCCTCTGATGATTGAGAAGGAAGGTTACACAAAAAACAGGGATCTTGTAAATTACTTGTGCCCCATGCCCTCAGAAATGCCTGAACTATATCGAAGGGTCCTTGCAAGAATGCCAAAAAAAAATGATTACAGAATTATTGAATTTGTGAACAAGAAAGAACTCAAACCATATATTATTCCTGTACTTGAACTGATGAATGATACCTTTAAGGAGATATATGGTTTTGTTCCTTTAACAGATAAAGAAAAGAAGGATTTTGCGGCAAGATATCTTCCGATACTTGATCCGAAATTTATTAAAGTTGTAGAAAACAAGGAGGGTCTTATTGGCTTTGCTATAGGAATGCCAGATCCTAGTCCGGGAATTAGAAGGGCTAAAGGAAAACTATTTCCTTTTGGCATCTTCAAAATACTAGGCGAAATAAAAAGATCGAAAAAATTGCTGATGCTTCTTGGTGGTATAAAGAAGGAATACCGAGGACAGGGGATTGATGTCCTGATGGGGGTTAAAATTATCGAATCGGGCATTAAGCAAAAGATGGAATGGATAGACAGCCATCTCGTCCTTGAAGACAATTCGAGAATGAGGGCCGAATATGAAAGAGTCAACGGTAAGGTTGTCAAAAGATTCAGAATATATCAGAAAGACCTGTAATTCTGCTCATTAAGTCAGATCTTCAGTATCAGAATCTGAAAGACAATGAGAACCCCAGCAATTCCTTGAATTGAACTCTTGCTGTCTTTCTTTGTGTTCCATCCGGGAGCAATACCGGATTTCTATTCTTGTCAAGAACCACAGTTTTAGTATCATCATCAAAAACCAGATGAGTATTGAATCTCACCTCTGTAAACCAGTTTATTTTAGCAGTAGCGATCATTTCCCAGTCAACATCAATATTTTCAGGGTTATGTATATAATTTGTAAAGAGCTGAAGCCTGTTTGTTACTGTTATTGTTTTATAAGGTTTGAATTCGTTTGAGATAAGAAGACTTACACCCGGTTCGTGTAACGATTTCCGATCGGCCGGGATCCCGTATTTAGTCTGGTCAATATGTCCAATCAGTTTTCCGGTATCTGTTACAAATGTTCCTTTGTAAGTTAATGGTGAAAAGTTAATAGAGGTGGTTTTATTTGGTTTGTAATCAAGTCCAAGCCCTAATGTGACAACGGCAGGATTAATGAATTTAGAAACCGGTACAGAATCATTCGGATAACTATAGCCCTTGGCAATCTGGGTTTTAAAAAGCAAAATGGCGCTGAAATCGAATTTTCCAAAAGCCTTATGATTCACTTTTGAATTAGTTTCCAGCAGGTCCATATTTTTTCGCATTGGGTCATCACCAGTTTTCAGCAGACCATATTTCAATCTGATAAAATTGTAAGACGATAGATTTATACTTTTATTACTATAATCGGCATATCCTGTAAGATCAGAGGAAAGAGCCAGGCTATTTTCCCCTCCCCTGACCCAATTTGTAAGGCCTGTCTGATTAAAGACAAACGAAGACTCTGATCTTACTTTCCAGTAATGCGATCGTACCCGTGCCGGGCTGATTTCAATAAGATTTCTGTTATTTACGGCATTAAGATTCAGCTGGGGATCCGAGATTTTAGACTCTTTCATGGGACGACGGAATATAATCCCATTCTCAAGGTACATTCCAAGGGTATTTCTTGAGACAGGGCCGATCCATACTGTTACCGAATCTTCGTTTTCATTCTTCAGCCAGAAACGGGAAAATCTATCGTTCCCCGAATTCAGCCACACACGTAAAGTATTTCCAGCAGATCCTTTGATATTTATTATGATCGAATCCTTCTCATCAACAAATCTTAACAGTGAAGCTATTGCTGCCTTAAGTGAATCGACAGCAAATTCTTGCTGGACTGTATCAGCTGTCTGGAGCGAATCCCTGATGGTTTGAAATGGTGGAGGATTCATTACTGAAGTGGCTTGATGTATGGTATCCAATGGATTATGATTTGACCAGGATACTGAAATAGAATCGTAAGGATACTTGTTAAGCAATGATCTGGCAGTATCATATGGATCCTGAGAAGCATAGAAAAGAAGCTGTTCCATGGCCTTCCGTAGCGGATCATTCTCATTTTTCCATTTTTCATTACGGACTACTCCGTTAATAAATCTGATTGACTGATCACTGTTAAGACTGATCTGAGATTTCTGTTGAGGAGGTTTGAGTAACAGTCCCATGGCTGTAAGTGAGTCTGCCAGCTTTTTTTCCTGGTCATTAGACTGGGATTGAATCTGAGCATATCCATTTAACGAAATAATAATTAGCAGGCTGATAAGCAGTGTTTTCAGAATATTTCCTTCCATGATTTTTCATTCTTTTCAATCCAAAATATGACCAGTATATCATAAAATACTTTTAATTTTACAAAAATAATTTTTATAATGTATCGCTGTGGTATAACGGGAAATTATCCTGTTGAGATATACAGAAACATTAAAAACAGGGATGCCTTTTTCTCTGCCTTCCAGATGTGAGCACACTGAATACTCCTTAAAAGAGATTTGTATTGTTAAATATTCCGGGACCAGACATACAATAATTCTGTCTGAATACCACAATTATTTTAGGGATACTGAAAAAGTCAAAAATTTTAACATATTTTTCTCTGTGAGACTCTGTGTTTTCTTCATCCTCCCGAGCTTAAGCGAAGGAGGACTTTGTGGAACTCTGTGTAACAGTGTTTTAAGAACTTACACAGAGTCCCGATAGCTATCGGGACCACAGAGCTAGACAGAGGACTTATTCAACAGCCTCAGTTGAAAAGGACTTCAATTTTATAAAATAGGTTTTAATTGAATTATAATAATTAAATAAAGAATATCATGGAACTTCCATTTGCTGAACCATATAAAATAAAAATGGTTGAAAAGATTTACAAGAGCACCCGTGATCAAAGAGAAAAATGGATCACTGATGCTTCGTATAACCTATTCAATCTTAAATCTGAAGAGGTATTTATTGATCTTCTGACTGATTCGGGGACAGGGGCAATGAGTGACAAACAATGGTCTGAAATCATGGTCGGAGACGAAAGTTATGCCGGAGCTTCTTCATATTATAAACTAAAGCGTGCTATCACAGAAATTACCGGGTTCGGATATTTTCTGCCAACTCATCAGGGCAGGGCTGCTGAGAACGTCCTGTTTTCTGTGCTTTTACGAGAAGGTGACATTGTTCCCGGAAATGCACATTTCGATACAACAAAAGGTCATATCGAATTCAGAAAAGCCGTTGCAGTTGACTGTACAATAAAAGAGGCTTCAGATCCTGCATTAATTAATCCTTTCAAAGGAAACGTTGATACGGAAATGCTGGAAGATGTAATAAGAGAAAATCCGAAATCAAATATCCCCTGTATTGTCGTAACTGTCACAAATAACACATCGGGCGGACAACCGGTTAGCATGGCTAACATTAAGGAAGTCAGCAGGATCGCCAAAAAATATGGAATAAAACTGATTCTGGATTCCGCACGATTTGCCGAGAACGTTTATTTCATTAAAACCCGGGAAGATGGATATGCATCAAAAGAGATAAGGGAAATAGCACTTGAAATGTTTTCATATGCTGATGCAATGACAATGAGCTCAAAGAAAGATGCAATAGTGAATATGGGAGGGTTCATAGGAATCAGGGAAGAAGATCTGTTTATCAAAGCGTCCGGTTTCAACATCATATATGAAGGTTATATCACTTACGGCGGTATGTCAGGAAGAGATATGAACGCTCTGGCACAGGGGCTTTATGAGGGAACAGAATTTGATTACCTTGAGTCAAGAATAAACCAGGTGGCACGTCTGGGAAGTAAAATGAAGGAGTACGGAATACCCGTACTTGAGCCGTACGGAGGCCATGCAATTTTCATTGATGCAAAGAAATTCCTTCCTCAGATTCCGAAAGAAGAGTTTCCGGCTCAAACCCTTGCAATAGAAATATACATCGATGGAGGCATAAGATGTGCCGAAATAGGTGCATTAATGGCTGACAGAGATCCTGTTACCAGGGAAAACAGATATCCGGCCCTTGAGCTGGTCAGGCTGGCCGTTCCCAGAAGAGTATATTCAGATAATCAGATGGATTTTGTTGCAGCGGTAGTTGGAAACGTTTTCATAAGAAGAAAGAGTATTTCAAAAGGATTGAAGATCAAATGGGAAGCTCCTATCCTGAGGCATTTTACTGTTAAACTTGACAGATCAGATGTTTAAGCAAACTCAAGGCTTCAACATAGTTGTGCCATATCAGGAAACTTTGTAACTTTCACACACTAATTTTCATATTTAATTTTTAATAACCTGATGATCAAATCAATGACTGGTTACGGCAAATCCGTAACTGAAACTCCACAAAAGAAGATTACTATTGAACTGAAATCACTGAATTCCAAACAGCTCGACTTTAATTCAAAGGTACCATGGCTTTACAAGGAAAAGGAACCAGAGCTGAAAGGTATTATAAGCCAGAAACTTGAAAGGGGGAAAATCGATCTGTCTATCTATTGCGATAGTCTGACCGATGAGAATATACCTGCCATCAACAGGGAAGTAGTCAAAAGCTATTTCAGCCAGCTTAAGGAAATTGCAGGAGAACTGAATGTTGAATTGAGTGAGCATATCCTTTCCACAGTACTAAGGCTCCCAGATGCACTTAAAATGGAAAAGCAGGAGCTGGATGAAGCTGAATGGGAACTTGTAAAAAATCAGCTTCTTGAGGCAATAAATATGCTTGATCTGTACAGGCTGGAGGAAGGTAACGCACTCGAAAAAGATATCAGGAATAATATCTCAAGAATAGTGTCCTCACTTCAGGAAATTGAAAAATTTGAGGAGGGAAGGCTCCAAAAAGTAAGAGATAAACTGAGTTCCATACTTAATGATTATGTTAAAACAGAAAACATTGATAAGAACCGATTCGAACAGGAACTGATCTTTTACATTGAAAAATTCGACATTAATGAGGAAAAAGTCAGACTCAGAAAACATTGTGAATATTTTCTTGAGTCTCTTGATACACCATCACCAAACGGGAAGATCCTCAACTTCATCACACAGGAGATCGGCAGGGAAATAAATACAATCGGTTCAAAAGCAAATGATGCTTCAATTCAAAAACTGGTTGTTATGATGAAGGACGATCTGGAGAAAATCAAGGAACAAACCCTGAACGTACTGTAACGTTATTTCGTTAAAGGTTTTAAAGGAAAATACACCAGTATGAAAATCAGCTGACAAAATGGATGGTAAGTATATCATAATCTCAGCTCCATCGGGTGCAGGCAAAACGACAATCGTTAAATATCTTCTTAACCGGGGATTACATCTCGAATTTTCTGTATCTGCGACTACCAGGATAATCAGAGAGAATGAGACAGACGGGAAAGATTACTACTTCCTTTCTGTTGAAGAATTTAAGGAGAGAATAAAAAATGATGAGTTTGTGGAATGGCAGGAGGTCTACAGGGATCATTTCTATGGAACTCTCAAAAAAGAGACCGACAGGATCTGGTCAAACGGCAATAATGCTCTCTTTGATGTAGATGTCAGAGGTGGTATCAATCTGAAAAAAATATTCGGAGAAAAGTCACTTTCAATTTTCATTATGCCACCATCTCTTGAAGTGCTTGAGAAAAGACTTGTTGCAAGGGGTACAGATAAACCTGAGAAAATAAAAATGCGTGTTGAAAAAGCGGCGGAGGAGATATTGCTTTCAAACCAGTTCGATCATACAGTTGTAAATGAGGTTCTGGAAAATGCAATAACTGAAACTGTAAAACTCATAAAAGCATTTTACAGGAAAAACCTTAGAAACCTGTGAAAAAAATAGGTCTATATTTCGGATCATTCAATCCAATACATAACGGTCACCTTGCTATCGTGGGGTATATGACTGAATACACCGATCTTAATGAAATATGGCTGGTGGTTAGTCCGCATAATCCACTCAAGGAAAAAGGGACTCTGCTTGCTGATCATCAAAGACTTCACATGGTAGATCTGGCAATCGGCGACAATCCAAAACTGAAAGCATGTGATATAGAATTCAAGTTGCCCGTTCCATCATATACAATTGAAACACTGACATATCTGAAAGAGAAGCATCCTGAAAATGAATTTGCGCTTGTTATGGGTGAAGATAATCTCTATACTCTGCATAAATGGAAAAATGCACTTGAGCTAATAGCCAAATGCAAAATATATGTATATCCGAGGCAGGATGTTGAAAAACCATCTCACCCATTACTTGACCAGATACTGGATAAGGCAGATATTCAATTTGTAAAAGCACCACTTATGGAAATCTCCGGCACCTTTATCCGGAAAGGTATCAAAGAGGGAAAAGACCTGTCATATTTTGTTCCTCCAGCAGTCTGGAGATATATCAGGGAAATGCATTTCTACGAGAAGTAATCAACTCCAAACTCCAAACTTCAAACTTTAAACTTTCTTCACTATCTCCATTCCTCTTTCGAGGGCTTTCTCGTTATCCGGGATAAGAAAATGATATCTTTCGGGTAATGATTTCTTTAATCCTTTTACAACATTCTCAAGCATAACGACCGGCTTTATTTTGAGGAACCCGCCAAGAACGATCATGTTGAATGTTTTGGGACTTTTCATTCTGGCTGCCTCTTCAGCAGCATCAACCCTGTAAATAGAAATATCCTTACGCTCCGGGTGACGGGTGATCCCGTTGCTGTCATAAATCAGAACACCTCCTGGTTTGATTGAATTTTCAAACTTATCCATCGATTGCTGATTAAGAATGATCCCGGTATCAAATCGTTCAATAATGGGGGAGCTTATTCTTTCGCTGCTTATTATAACAGTGACGTTTGCTGTTCCGCCTCTCATCTCCGGGCCGTAAGATGGCATCCAGCTTACTTCCATATCCTGCATTAGTCCTGAATAAGCCAGTATCTTTCCCATTGAAAGAACCCCCTGTCCGCCAAATCCTGCAATTAATATTTCTTCGGTCATGGTTTTTTATGGTTTGAGCGTTTTTAGTTTTTGTGTCCGGGAGTTTGTTAATCCAAACCCCATTCAATTATTTTTTATCCTCTGATGGCACTTTCAGATCGCCAAGAGTATAAAACGGGAACATATTTTCTTCCATCCACTTATTTGATTCCACAGGTGTCATCTTCCATCCGGAGGGGCAGTTCGAGACTATTTCAATAAAACAGGTTCCATTATTAAGCTTCTGATATTCAACTGCTTTTTTTATAGCTTTTTTGGTTTTCCTGACATTAGCAGGAGTATGAACGCTCTGCCGGGTTACATAATAGGCCCCTGGAAGCATTGCAATCAATTCAGTTATCTTCAGAGGGTTACCCATCGTTTTTACATCCCTTCCGTATGGGGAGGTGGAGGATTTCATACCCGCCAGAGTTGTGGGTGCCATCTGGCCTCCTGTCATACCGTATATACCATTATTTATGAAAAGTATCAGTATATTTTCGCCCCTGTTGCAGGCATGAATTGTTTCGGAAGTACCAATTGCGGCAAGGTCGCCATCACCCTGATAGGTAAAGACAAACTTATCAGGCATAAGCCGTTTAATACCTGTTGCTACAGCAGGAGCTCTGCCATGTGCTGCCTGCTGGGTATCTACATTCATAAAGTCATATAAAAGAACTGAGCATCCTACAGGTGCGACCCCGATTGTTTCATGCTGAATACCGGCTTCTTCAATTACCTCTGCAAGGATCCGGTGGGCGGTCCCATGTCCGCATCCGGGGCAATAAGAGAATACATTATCAGTCAGTACTGAAGATCTTTTATAAGCGAGATTTTCAGGCTTTATTATTTCTTTCATTCCAGTTGCTTCCTTCATTTTACTTCCCTTTTAAGTTTGTTTTCATACTTTCCACAACTTCATCAGGAGCAGGTATCACCCCTCCCATCCTTCCGTAATAAGCAACATCTGTCTTTCCACAAACTGCAAGCCTGACATCTTCAACCATCTGTCCTGCACTCATTTCAACAGCAAGGATAAACTTCATTCTGTCTGCCAGTTCGCTAATTCTTTTTGTGGGGAAAGGGTAAAGAGTGATAGGTCTGAGCAGGCCTGCCTTTATACCTTGTGCTCTGGCAAGTTCAACAGCTTTCTGACTTACTCTTGCACTGGTACCATATGCAACAATCAGACATTCTGCATCTTCAACCATGATTTCTTCATACCTGACTTCAGTTTCCTTTATAGCATTGTACTTGGCCTGAAGTTTCAAATTATGTTGTTCCTGTTTATGAGGATCAAGATTCAGTGAAGTAATTATGTTATGATCCCTTGAAGCCGGTTTACCTGTTGTAGCCCAGTCATATATGATATTTGTCCTTGGCTTCTGTGGCTTCAGGTAGACTTTCTCCATCATCTGGCCAATGGCACCGTCTGACAATATCATTGCGGGGTTTCTGTACTTAAAT
>JAHEYW010000291.1 GCA_023251395.1 Bacteroidales bacterium | reverse complement strand
AAGATTGTTACACAGAGTCATCCTTCGCTAAAGCATCGGAGGATAAATAAATTACAGATAGATCCAAAAGTACAAACCCCCTAACCACTCCAGGGAGGGGAATTTATCTTACAGCTTCAATCCACTGCAACTCCTTCGAAAACTTCACTTACCTTGAACTTTGAACTTTGACCCTTGAACCTCGAACTATCTCTCAGCCATTATCCAGAAATTCCGTGTCATTTCCCTGCCATCAACTATAAGCTTAACTGAGTAGTATCCGGGACCAGCAACCGGAAGGTTTCCACCTCTTCTTCCCTGCGGCCTGTTTCCCTGCCCTGCAGGTTGAGGAGATGACTCGCCTGTTCTTTTAACGAAGTTCCACTGTACCTGATTTACACCTTTATCCTTTGAGGGTGTGGTTTCATAAATAACTCTTGTTCCATCCAGTACCTGCAGTTTGATTTCTTTTGGAGCAGATTTAAGGAAAATTGTAAATGGTATCCCCACAGGTTCACTTTCCCCTGCAAAATTTGATGACGAACTCATGTTCGTTACAGATTCATTCCATTTAATCTTATTCTCAGGCTGGAACAGGTAAAAATCTTTTGAAAGCATGTCACTATTAATTTCCTGAAGCCAGGAAATGTCCGCAATCCAAACACTTCTGCCGTGTGTTCCGGCAATCAAATCATTTTCTCTGGGGTGAATCTTCATATCTTCAACAGGATTTACTGGCATGTTATTCCTGAGTTTGTTCCAGTTCATACCACCATCAAATGATACATAAAGAGATTTAGTCGATCCGATAAAGATCAGGTTTGGATTGTTTTTATGTTCCCGTATGACACACAGTGATTCATCGTTTGGCAAATTATTAACAAGAGAGGTCCATGTTTTACCATAATCAGTTGTTTTCCAGATAAATGGTCTGAAATCATCGTTCCTGATCCCTGTTGAAGTAACATAAGCTGTTCCTGCATCAGAATTTGATGCAGTTACCCTGCTTATCCAGTATCCCTGATGCCCCTGCAGATTTAAAGTTACATCATCCCAGTTTGAACCTCCATCCTTTGTAACCCATACTTTTCCGTCGTCGGTTCCGGCCCAGAGGACTCCCTCTTTTGCAGGTGACTCATCCATTGTAACAATATTGCAGTGTGTTATATTACCAGTCCCCTCCATTTTTGAGGAATCCTTTGCAGAAAGATCAGGGCTGACCTCTTCCCATGTCTCTCCCTGGTTTCTTGAGCGTACAATCTTATTACCAGCGTGATAAATGGTCTTACTGTTATGAGGTGATATAAGTATTGGTGAACTCCATGCCCACCTGTTCATTTTCGGAAATTTTATTGATTTCGTTTCACCTGAAACCTGGTTAGTTCTGGTTATTGATCCAAACTGCGACTCATTGTAGATCCATCGGCTGTCATTATAGTCAACTTCATTATACATTCCGTCTCCACCTCCGACAGATTTCCAGTCTTCCAGTCTTATCGGCTGACCATTCTTCAAAGTAGACGGACCTTTTACTGATCCATTGTCCTGCTGGCCACCGTACACATTATATGGAAAATCCATATCATATCCTACTGCAACAAATTGTCCTATTGGAAAGAAATCAGGATGATACCAGTTTTGTCCTCCATCATAGGTTATTCCCATTCCATGATCGTAACCGAGCAAAAAATGCTTTGAATCATTTGGATCTATCCACATAGCATGATTATCCCCGCCGAAGGTAAAAGCCACTTTCCATTCCTTTCCTCCGTTCATGGTTTCCCATACACTTATCCCAAGAACATAGACATGTTCGGGATTTCCGGGATCGACACGTACCTGCTGGTAATAATATGCAGGGCCACCGCCTACCTCTTTGTCGTCAGGACTAACCTTTTTCCATGTAAGACCCTTATCATCTGAACGATACATCTCGTCTCCTTTTTCAGGCTTCTTCGGATCCACTCCACTATTCATCAAATTCCATCTTTCATCAGTTGACATTGAAGCTATATTGTTGTTTTCGATGTTTGCATATAAAATTTCAGGGTTGCTAGCTGATACATTCATTCCAATTCTACCAAGAATTCCTTCAGGAAGACCTCCTGAAAGCTTTTTCCAGCTTTTACCCCCGTCTGAGCTTTTATATAATGCTGAACCAGGTCCTCCGGCATTAAATGTCCAGGGTTTCCTGATCCTGTCATAAGTGGCTGCATATATTGTTTTTTCATCTGAAGGATCCTGAACCACATCAGTAACTCCAATACTTCTTCCATGATCATTGATATCCAGTATCTTTTTCCAGGTTTTCCCTCCATTAGTGGTTTCATAGAGACCTCTGTCAGCATTCTCTGAATATAAATGACCAGCGGCAGCAACAAACACATTATCAGGGTTTTTAGGATTGATAATTATCCTTCCGATGTGATGACTTTCCTTTAGCCCCATGTTTTTCCAGGTTTTCCCCCCGTCGGTTGATTTATAGATCCCGTCCCCATAATAGGCTGTCCGGCTGTTGTTTGCCTCTCCTGTTCCAACCCAGATCACATCGGGGTTATTCTGATCGATCTCAATATCACCGATACTTATGACATCGTTGTTATCAAAAACCGGTTCAAATGTTATTCCATTATTGACTGTTTTCCACAAACCTCCGGATGCAAGTGCAGCGTAAAAAACTGATGGTTTTTTAGAATATACAGCGAAATCAACAAATCTTCCGCTTTGCCTTGTAGGGCCTATATTCCGGAAATGAACAGCCTTTAGTATATCATTTCCCACTATTTGAGAAAATGAATAATTAAAACGGAGCAGAATCAATAACAATACAAGACTGATCCTTACAATAATTTTGAAAGAGACAAAAGATGACTTCATTTTTGATAAATTAGAATAATAACAGATCATTTACCTGACCCTGAAATATGCCTTCGGGGTATCATTGTAAAATATAAAAGAAGTCATTTTTCCGTTCTGGTCCAAGACATATTTAATTTCTTTCAGTGAGTTTTCATCAAAATAAAATGAGCTTTCCTTTGAATGATACATCAGCATTTCTCCTGATTCGAGCCCACTGAATCTTATCACGAGCTTTTTATTCTTTACTTTAATATCAGCAAAATCTTTTCCTGAAGAATACTCACCGGTGAAATTTTCCAGGTGCACCTGTACAGTGTCTTCAGTGAATCTGAACCTTTTGTGTTCAAGAAACCATTTATATAATGCCTCGTTGTTA
>JAHEYW010000290.1 GCA_023251395.1 Bacteroidales bacterium | reverse complement strand
CCAGTATGGTAATCTTACTGTCTTCCCATGGCCCGATAATATTATCGTCGGTAATCCGCTCCAGAGTTTACTCTACGATGATCTGGATAAATCTTACCAGATTTTAACAAACAACTATGCCATAGTTGATTTACCTTTCATAAAAGGTTTAAGCTACAGGTTGAATACCGGTTTTAGATCACGATTTACCGACAGGGCTCAATACAGGGGGAGAAATACCCAGGACGGGCTTGCTGCTCTGGGAGATGCTTCGATAGACAACGTGGTAAGCAACAATACCGTCGTTGAAAATATCTTGTCCTTTAACAGGGAATTTGGAAGCCATACGATTTTTGCCACAGGGTTGTACAGTTATGAGGGTTACAACGGCAGAACCAACTCCATGGATGCCACTAATTTCCCAAACGATTTTCTTTCATGGTATGGAATAGCCCAGGCTGCTGTTGTAGCTCCATCTATTTCTTACAGTAAAACTGCTCTTATTTCCCAGATGCTGAGATTGAATTATAACTACGCCAGCAGGTACCTGTTAACTCTTACCATAAGAAGGGATGGATATTCGGGTTTCGGGGAGGATTCAAAATGGGGTACTTTCCCCTCCGCTGCGTTGGGATGGAATATTGCAAAAGAGAGTTTCTTCCCATTAAAAACTATCTTCAACACCCTTAAGATCAGAGCTTCATATGGATTGAACGGGAACCAGGCTATTGGAGCATATGAGTCACTTCCGAAGTTTTCTGTTGCAAACATGTCTACAAACAGCGGAACCGTTATCGGATACAAACCCAGCAAGATGGGAATTGCTGACCTTGGATGGGAATCATCAGCAACATTCAACCTGGGATTTGACTTTGGAATCCTGGCAGACAGGATCTCAGGTAATTTAAACTGGTACCTTACCAACACAAGTGATCTGCTTCTTGCCAGGAGTATTTCAGTTAACCATGGAATTACGCCGAACACTCACCTCCCCAGCTGGACTCATCCTGCAGTTACGGAAAACATCGGAGAGACGAGGAATACAGGAATTGAATTTGTTGTGGATTCAAGGAATGTTGTAACTGGTAAATTCCAGTGGTCAACCTCAGCAAACTTTTCCTACAATAAGAACAAGATCATCTCATTGTATGGCATAAAAGATGAAAATGGCAAAGAAATAGACGATATTTCCAACGGCTGGTTCATTGGTCAGCCCATCAGGGTTAACTATGATTATGTGTGGGACGGTGTATGGCAGCTGAATGAAGCAGCCCAGGCAGCGACTTACGGAACACAACCAGGATATCTGAAGTTAAAAGATGTCACCGGCGATGGAAAATTAACCTCCGACGACAGACAGATAATAGGCCGGCTTGATCCAAATTTTCTTTGGGGGATGACTAACATATTCACATATAGCAATTTCACACTTAGCGTTTTCATCCACGGAGTGTCGGGTTCGACAATCAGAAATTACCTGATGAATGATGATGTACAGGGCGCAGAAGTAAGATATAATACACTTAAGAAGAACTGGTGGACGCCGACAAATCCCACAAATGACTGGGTAGCGAATGCACTGCTGGCTAATAATATGTCAGGGTTTTCAGGGCGGATATATGAAAAACCTGACTTTGTCAGGCTGAAGGACGTTTCACTGGGCTATGATCTGCCTAAAGGCCTGATCAGCAAAATGGGATTAACCCGGTTAAAAGTATATATAACAGGACGCAATCTGGCAACTTTCACCAAATGGACAGGAATGGACCCGGACCTTACAGATGAGGAAGCCCAGCAAAGGATCCCTATGCAAAAACAATATGTTTTTGGTTTGACTCTGGGATTTTAATTTAATCAAATATGATAATAACATAAAAACCTGATATCATGAAATTATTATTGAATATTTTAATAGTCACACTGGCAGTTATACTGGCAGCAGGTTGCTCAAAAAATGTTCTTGAGGAAAACCCTCCAAATATATTGGCCGGTCAAACCATATTCAAAGACCTGGCAGGTTTTGATGCAGCCATAAATGGCCTTTATAATATTGCCAGACATGGAAGATGGCAATCTGAAAAGATTGAGAATGCCCTTAACGGTGTTGATAACATGACAAGCAACTACAGGCGCAGTGATATTTTCTGGAACTGGGGTGCCTCAAACAGCCCATCCGATGCTGATCTGCTGCAGACATATCAATGGTTATACGAAGTCATCAATGCTTCCAACACCATTTTAGACTATTCTAATGGTAAAGATGTTAACTGGTCTGGCGGAGGCGGAACACCTGAAGACAATCAGAACAGGATTGTAGCTGAAGCCAGGGCACTGCGGGCATGGGCTTACAGACGTCTTGCCTATTCCTGGGGCGATGTTCCCCTTACACTTACTCTGGAGTCAAAAGTCAAGACCGACTGGGAACGCGCTCCGGTTCTGGAGGTCAGGAAACAGGCCATAAGGGATTATTCGTTTGCACAGAAATATATACCTACCGAAGGAACTTTATCTGGCAGGATTACAAAAGGTGCAGTCCAAACCCTGCTCGCCGAGATGTATCTCACTATAGGTAAGCCGGACAGTGCTCTTTACTGGTGCGACCAGGTAATAAGCAATACGGCTTACAAACTTGTGGTAGCAAGATATGGTGTAAAAAAGAGTGATCCAACCGGTTCTCCTTTTGGAGATATGTTCAAGGAGGGCAACCAAAACAGAGAAAATGGAAATACAGAGGCTCTCTGGGTTTTCCAGTTTACACTGAACAGCGCTATCGATGCACAGGGTCAAGAGATGGCCCGCGCTACTGTCGGTAATTACAATCTGATCACAATCGGTGGGAAAAGACCACTGCAATATACTTTTGAAAGAGGTGGCAGGGGTAAGGCGTACTTTGCACCAACAAAATGGTTAATAGATAGTTATGAGCCTAAGGATGACCGGGCGCAAAACTATATTTTGAGAAAGTACTACCTGTTGTCCGATGCAACAACAAATGCTCCTTATCCTGCTGATGTTCTCCCTTCGGGTTACAAATTTGGAGATACCATTAAGCTGAAATGGACTACACCTCTTTCTGCCTCGAACAACAGCCAGCCCGACTGGCCTCACTCAAGGAAAGCTGATGGTGCTGATCCGAATAATATGCAGGCAGATTTTGCTCCCAGTGATCAGATCTACATCAGGCTGGCTGACACTTATCTTCTTAAGGCTGAGGCACAGTTTAAACTGGGACAGGCCGCCAGTGCGGCGATA
>JAHEYW010000086.1 GCA_023251395.1 Bacteroidales bacterium | reverse complement strand
ACTAATCTACTTATCCTATAACCATGAACGAAGAGGTTGAACTTATAATAGAAGAAGCCAGGGACAGGATGGAAAAAGCCCTGGAACATCTTGAACATGAACTTGCAAGACTTCGTGCAGGAAGAGCAACCCCTGCCCTGCTTGACGGTATTACTGTCGACTATTACGGAGTCAATTCTCCGTTATCACAGGTTTCAAATATCAACACACCTGATCCAAAGTCAATCCTTATTCAACCCTGGGAAAAAAATATGCTCGGGGTGATTGAAAAAGCAATACTGGCAGCAAATATAGGTCTTACACCGGCCAATACTGGTGAAGTGATCAGGATAAATGTTCCGCCTCTTACAGAAGAGAGGAGACATCAGCTGGTAAAGCAGGTAAGGAACGAAGGTGAAACTGCAAAGATCAGTATCCGTAATTCACGTAAATGGGCAAACGACGAATTAAAAAGCCTGCTTAAGGAAGGTTTGCCGGAGGATATGGAAAAGAATGCTGTTGAGGAAGTACAGAAATCCACCAACGACTTTACAGCAAAAGTAGACAAAGTGATGGCTTCAAAGGAGAAAGATATAATGACTGTATAAGTCTGAAAGTCTAAAGTCTGTAAAGTCCATAAAGTCCAAAAGGGAAAAGGGCGGTTTTGATTATTGGTTTAATAGTTTATTTCAGGATTTCAGAAGATCTACGTAGAGTTTGTAAGTTTCTTCTATTGTCGACCGGTGGTTGAATTCATTTATTATACTTTCCTTTCCCTTCCTGCCCATTTCCTTCAGAATGTCCTGGTTTTTGTAGCAATACACTATCTTTTCCGCTATCGCCTTCGCCGACTTGACAGGAATAATAAATCCTGTAACACCCTCTTTTACCAGCTCTTTTGCCCCTCCCTTATCTGTCACAACAACTGGTTTTTCCAGGCACATGGCTTCCATAACTGACCTGCCGAATCCCTCGCTGACTGATGGCTGAACATAAAGATCGCATAATGCTGTATAAACTGTAGGATCTTCAGAATAACCAGTTGTAATGAAATCTGTTTTACGGCCGGTCTTCTCAATTTTTTTCTTCACTTCTTTTGAATCGGTTTGTGATCCAACAAGTATAAATCTCACTGGCAATTCCTTTGGGATGTACCTGGCAGAATAAATAAGCCAGTCAAGTCCTTTAATCTTCCTTATATTGGCAACACAGCAGACAATAAATGCATCTTCCGGGATTCCAACCTCGTCCCTTCTGGCAGGAATAACATTCCTGAACCAATCAGGATCTGATCCTTTGAATATCCTCACAGCCCTTTTTTTCATTTTCATTGGTGCCTGTTTAACCACATGGTCTTTGACTGCATCACTGATACATATCAGTTTGTCAATCCTATGGTTAAGGAAAGAGAGATAGGAAAACGGATCGTGCCAGTGAAGCCTCATCGAGCCAATATATGCGACAATTTTTGCCTTATGTCCTGCCGACGCGATCAATCCATTGGTTATTGCTTTGCCATAAGTGAAGTGAAGTATATCATAACTCTCTGCTTTAATGAGAGATCGGATTTCCCGGATTGACTGAAAGTCTATCTTCTTATTTATCGGATGATAGACAAATCTTACTCCGGCGGCTTCCAGTTCTTTCGTTTCTGAAGTTTGCCCTCTTGTAATAACTGTTACTTCTACTCCCTTTTCATGAAGCCCCAATATCAGATTCCTGTCATGCAAAGTTGCTGACCTGCTCAAATACAAATTAGTAATTATCAGGACTTTCATTAAGACTGAAGATTTTTCAGTGTTCAGATATCATAGTTGTATCAACTTCTAAAAGTAAAAATAAATATAATTGCCACTAAGACACCAAGACGCTAAGAATCACAAAATGCAGATTTTAAATTACATAATCCTGGTGCAACTTTGCGCCTTTGTGACTTTGTGGCAAAAAAATACTTTTCAGAGTAACCTCAAAGTTAAAGGTTTAAAATTAACCTTACCTGTAATACATACTAAAGATGTTTCAAAATATTTGACAAGGTTTGGAAAATTCATAAATGATGCTAATCTTGTAAGTACTTTAAATCCCATGCATATGACTGACAATAATCTCACCGCAGAAAGTAAGAAGAAGTTTGTTTCCGAAGGTTTTCTACTCGCTTTTATACTGATTACAAGTTTATTCTTTTTATGGGGAGTAGCCCATGGTATGCTTGACACGCTAAACAAGCATTTTCAGAATATGCTTAACCTGTCAAAAGCCCAATCGGGAATGATACAGTTTTCTGTATATACCGCATATTTTCTTATGGCATTGCCTGCAGGATATTTTATGAGACGTTTCGGATATAAAAAAGGAATTATCCTGGGATTATCTCTCTTTTCCGGAGGAGCATTTCTTATTGCGGGGACTACTTCATTCGAATCCTTCTGGATCTTCCTTATCTGCCTCTTCATTATGGGCTGCGGACTGACAACACTTGAAACAGCAGCCAATCCCTATACAACCAAGCTGGGCCCAAAAGATTCAGCTGAAAGGCGAATAAATTTCTCACAGTCATTTAACGGATTGGCGTGGGTGGTAGGTCCCCTCATCGGGTTATTCATTTATGGGAATAACAGCAATGTTGCAGGTGAGAAATTAAGTTCAATGATATTACCTTATACAGTTATTGGAGGTGTTGTGCTTATCGTAGCTCTGATCTTTGTTTTCACAAAACTTCCTGAGATAAAGGAGGAAGAAATTTCTGAAACAAGTTCTGCAGATGCTTCAGGCATATCTGCCAAACCTCTTTCAAAACAGACACATTTTGTTCTTGGTGTAGTTGCACAGTTCTGCTATGTGGCTGCTCAAACAGGTGTATTCAGCTATCTTATTAATTTTGTAACGGATGCAAACCAGGAACCGCATTTCGCTGTTGAAGATGGTCCATATTTTCTTTCGATAGGCTTCTTCCTGTTCATGGTTGGGCGAATGTCGGGGAGTTACCTGATGAAAACATACAAACCAACAAAGCTGCTTGCAATCTATGCAGCAATATGCTGTCTGTTACTGCCTGTTGTAAGTATTAAAGCCGGATGGGTTTCTCTTATTTCATTATATGGAGTATTCTTCTTCATGTCAATAATGTTCCCGACCATCTTTGCACTCGGTATCAAAGACCTGGGACCTAAAACAAAGAAGGCTTCTTCATTCATTGTTATGTCAATTGTCGGAGGAGCAGTATTCCCACCGGTAATGGGGCTGATTGCAGATAATTATTCAATGTCTGTCGGGTTCTTTGCACCTATTCCTTTCTTTATATTCATTCTCTACTATGCATGGAAAGGGCATATTGTGAAGAATTGATTTTCATCTTATTATGATGCTTTTTGACCTGACAGCGTATGCACTGAAATAACCCAGCGCACCACCACTGAAATTAGATATCGGATTTGCCGGCGTGGCAGTAGGCCCATTATAGCCCCCGGTAACATTACTGAGCTGGAGGAAATAATTGAAAATATTTTTATCGATGGTCTGCAGAAATACCCTTACACTATCTCCTGATTTCAGTGATGTATCAGCACGAATTATATTTTGCGCAATCAGATTCCCGTCCCTCAGCAAATCATCATCAAGGAAAATTTCCTTCTGAACAACCCGGTTAATCTTCTCTACAAAACGATAATAATTACCTTTCCCTGGTGGATCATGATAGTTGACAGTTACAAATTTTAATTCACCATTTCCCCCGTATGGACCAAGTAATAGCCTGCCCTGGTATATTGTATCAATAGATACAGGATCAGGCATCTTTGAAGTGGCAGTGTAAGTTTTGCCGTCAGCAGAAATGGATAGAGTGTAAGTTCTTCCAGGTATTCCCTTTATTGATTGCAGAGTATAGACACCGGAGGAAGCTTCATACATCGTATACGTGTTTCCGGTACCATCGTAAAGAACCACTGAAGCACCATTAACTGCAGGAAATGTGTTTGGTTCATTGTAGTTGACTGACATTGTCAGCTTTACAAAGCACGATGAAGGCTGGTCCGAGATACTGCTCTCAACTATAAGCCGGGGAGATGAGCTATTAAGATTAAAATTGACAACCTTAGTACAGGAAAAGAAGATGACTACAATCATCATTATCAGGATAATATTAAAGATACCTTTCCTCATCTTTCAGAACTTGATATTATATGAGATTGAAGGAACCCACCTGAAAAGGGTTGTCTGGACAGCCTGAGTCCTGGTGGCATCCTTAGGATCCTGTTGAAAATCGATCGAATAAGCATTCTCCCTTCCGTAGAGATTATAACATGAAAAGTTGAAGCTCGATTCAAATTTAGATGTTTTAGCATTAAGCCAGGTCACTCCTGCATCCAGTCTGTGGTAGGCCGGCATCCTGTATCCGTTTCTTTCTGTGTAATAATTAGCCACAAGTCCGTTGATCATGTATTTCCCGCTGGGGAAGGTAACGGCATTACCTGTATAATAAACCCATGTTGCAGAAATTGTCCATCTCTTCGACAGCTCATAAATACCTACTATGGAAATATCATGTGTGCGGTCCTGTTTGGCAGGATAGTATTTACTATTGTTAATCCCCTCTATTCGTTTTTCAGACCTTGCCAGAGTATACCCGATCCAGCCGTTAAGTTTTCCGGATCTCTTTTTCAGAAAAAGTTCAATTCCATAAGCCCGGCCTGTTCCGAAAAGAAGCTGAGATTCAGCATTTTCATTCAGCGTTATTTCAGCTCCATCTTTATAATCAATCTGATTCTGCAGATACTTATAGTAAACTTCGGCAGAAAATTCATAGATGTTTTCCTTAAAGTTCCTGAAATAACCAAGTGCTATCTGATCGGCAATCTCTGACTTTACATTGTTGCTGCTTGAGATCCATGAATCTGTCGGATCACCTGAGGTTGAATTGGAAAGCAGGTGAAGATCCTGGGCATTCCTTGAATATGATGCTTTCACCGAGCTTTTATCAGAGATGATATAATTAATTGATACTCTCGGCTGTGGGTTGAAGTAGGTTTTTACAAATCTCCCCTGAGGGTAATTAATTGTATCTATGGTGTTTCCCGAGGGATCATAGTTGTAGAAACTTCCTGGTCCGACAATACTGAATGATGATAAACGTAAACCAAACTCCAGGCTTAGTGAAGTGACTGGCCTGTATTCATTTGAAAAATAAACCGCATTCTCCCATGCATGCTTGTTGGTAAGGTGAAGCTCACTAATTCTCGAATTCGACTCAATTGTTACCACTCCGGGGATGATTGTATGATAGATTGAATTGAAACCGAATTTAATTGTAGATTTCGCGTTGAGAAAGTACTGGTAATCCTCTTTCAGGTTCCAGTTTCTGATCCTTGAGACAATAAGTCCCTTAGTACTGCCAAAGCTGAGGTGTATTTTGTAGTCGTAATTACTGAAGATCAGTGATGTGTTTGAGAATAACCTGTCGGAGTAAAGATGATTCCACCTGATAGTTCCGGTGCCGTTGCCCCAGTCAATTCCGAACCTGCTGGCAAATCCTGCAACATCCTTTCCGAAATATCCCGAAATAAATACCCTGTTGTTCTTGTTAATATCATAATTTCCCTTTGCATTAAGGTCATAGAAATAAAGCCGGGATTTCTGCAAAGTAGTATCACGGGACAGCAACAGGAAAAGATCCGCATAGGTTCTCCTTCCCGAAATTGTGAATGATCCCTTATTTTTTACTATAGGACCCTCGAGTTTGAGTCTCGAAGAGATAATTCCAATCCCCCCTTCAACACCGAAATTCTTATCATTACCATCTTTCATCCTTATATCAAGCACAGAGGATAACCTTCCTCCATATTCTGCAGGCTGGCTTCCCTTGTAAAGAGTGACATCTTTAATTGCATCGGAGTTAAATACTGAAAAAAAACCAAGTAGATGTGAAGCGTTATAGACCGTCGCTTCATCAAGGAGAATGAGATTCTGATCAGCAGCCCCACCCCGCACATAAAACCCGCTATTTCCTTCACCTGCAGATTTTACCCCCGGGGTAAGCTGGAGAGTTTTAAGTACATCCTTCTCCCCCATCAGTACAGGGACATTCTTTATTTCCCGTAAGGCAAGTTTTTCAACGCCCATTTCATTTTTAACAACATTCTCATTTTTCTTTTCTCCTGTAATGATGACCTCCTTCAGTTCGCTGACTTTTTCATCCAGGGTAACCTCCTGATTAATATTCTGTTTGAGAGAAATGCTAAATGTTTTCGGTTCATAACCGATGAACTGATATGATATATTGTAATTGCCGGAAGGAATAGTCAGTGAATAGAAACCGTACTGGTTTGTATAAGTGCCTGTCGATACCAGTTCCTTAACCAGTATTGATGCTCCGATAAGTTCTTCTCCTGTCCTGGCATCCTTTACATAACCACTGAGAGTATATTTCGCCTGCGGAAATGCAAGAATACCTGAAAACAGGAATAACGGTAATACGTATAGCCTGAGATTTATTTTCAATTAGGAGCAGGTATTAATAAAGATCAGTCTTTGATACACCTGACTGATGCAGCATTCTTCTTGGAAATATTTTCTCTCTTGACCTGGGATGACTGAACAAACATTGAACGTGCCCATGATGTTGATGCATCGGCTTCAGTTGTTGACCAGAAGTAACCATAATTACCCAGTAAGGAGAATGTACCTGCAGAGCTTCTGGTTCCGCCAGGCAGTGCTGTGAAAAGGGTAATATTATACGCATCAGTATTATACGGAGCTATCCAATGGTTATTCCCGCTTTCTTTAAGGTAACTCCCTGCATAGTTGGCACCGCCAAGATAGTTTTCCAGGGTGATCCAGTCATTATCCGTTGGTACATGCCAGCCGACAGGACAAATTTTCCTTGAATCTGTAACGGTATAATAGGTATAAAGTTTCCCGTATATTGTGTAATTAGTAAGATCATCACCGTTATACGACCATTGGTATTTCGGAGTTGATTCACCCGAAATATCGAATGAAACCGGAACCGTTGAAATTATCGGGTCACCATTCATATAATGAACCGCCTTCAGGTTGCTTGTCATCCATGATTGTGTACCGATAGTTACAGTTTCGTAAAAGTTATTCTCGTAGTCGGTTATTTTTGCAGGGGTTGTAAATATTACCTGTTCTCCCAGACTTGTTCCCTTTGCGTTGATCGCATAAGCTTTCAAATAATATTGTGTGCTGGCATTCAGTCCGCTAAGGTAGAGGTAGAATGAACCTGTATCTGAAGCTACCTGGATCTTGTTGCCAAGTGTTTCCGGACTCGGAGCATTACCAATATATAATCCGCAATCGGTTATCCTGGACCCCCCATCTGATTCAACCCTGAAACCGACCGTTATTACAGTTGATGACACAAATTCAGGAGCATATGTAATTACAACCGGACTGGTGACTGGTTTTGATTCCTTCTTACATGAAATGAATGCAACGAATATTACCAGGAGGATTGCAAGAAGGTTACTTACGGCTTTCATAGATTCACTTTTTATAATTAACGGGCTTTTTAGGCCTGAATTGTAATTATTTGGAGACTTGCACAAATATAAAACAAAATAGATTCAGATCCGTTTAGCCCGGACTTGTAAAATTATTGATTTTTTTGTCTCCTGAATACACAGATAAAAACCCCGATCAGGCCTGCAAGGACTCCGGGAAGGCAGATGAAGAATGCAAGTATCATGGCAGCGGCTTCACTAAGGTATTTTTCCCATTTCAGTTTGATAAACAGATGTATACCAAGCCATTCCAGGATCAGGACCCCGACACACGCAGCAATTAGTATGGCATAGTTTTCAGCTTTTCTCCAGGGGTGAAGTATTGAGAAATAGAATAAGACGATCCCTGTTACCAGCATGGATATACCCGGAAGATTATCATTTATACCTACTATCCTTGCCCCAAGAAAAAACGCTAATGCAGATGCTGAGAGCGATATTGTCCTCAATTTATACTCGGGGCTGATAAGTTTCTGAAAATGCTTTTTCATGGAAGTCCAATAGGGTTGCAAGTTACAATGGTTATTCAACATAGCCAATATTTCATTCACTAAATGATTGTTTTCGGGTGGAACATATTTCCAGCAACGGTAATTAAAGGTTGTTTCTCGAAGATTTTCATAAACTATTCGAATGGAATTCTTAACTTGATGAACTAATGCTCAAATGAGGAACTGTAAAGCTTTTTCGGATCTTAAACGATCAATTTGGGTAAATAAATAATAACGCAAAATGAAAACACTGTTCACTTTCTTTTTCTTTTCACTATTTGGTATAGTCTGTTCACAGCCAGACAATAAAGGAATGGTACTCATCCCTTCCGGCGAATTTGTAATGGGGAAGAACTCTCCTGAACCTGTTGACTGGAAGCCTGAACATAAGGTTAAAATAAGTGGATTCTACATTGACAAATTTGAAGTGACCAACCGGGAGTACTATGAATTCTGCCTGAAAACTAAGACCCCGTTGCCATATTTCTGGGGGATGACCGCATTCATGAGCGGGTTGGATTTCCCTGATTATCCAGTTGTGGGAGTAAGCTTTGCTGATGCTTTCCGATATGCCAGATGGGCTGGCAAGAGATTACCTACAGAAGCGGAATGGGAATATGCATCACGTGGCGGAAAGAATGGTAATACTTTCCCCTGGGGCGAAGGAATAGATTCATTGAAAGCAAATTACGGAAGGAAATACTCCAATATCATGAAAGTAGGATCCTTCGCGCCTAATGATTATGGGCTGTTTGATATGAGTGGCAATGTATGGGAATGGACGATGGATAATTATGGAGCTGGTTATTATTCGGAATCGCCGGACTATGATCCAAAGGGACCTGCAGCGGGAAGGTTTAAAGTTATAAGGGGAGGCAGCTGGCATTCCGGTGCCATGTGTAACCAGGTTTATTACCGAAACGGGCTCTCTCCAAGCTGGCTGGATTTTGCAGTAGGGTTCAGGTGTGTAAAGGATGCAAAATAAATTAGAATGAGATTTTATACAAATGAGGAGAAATTTGAAAACCTGAATTACCAGACTTCTCCACCGGTCAAAGGTGATTATGAGGGCTGTACTTTTATTGGCTGCGACTTCTCAAATTCCGATCTTTCAGAAATCAATTTTATCGAAACTGAATTTCTTAATTGTAATATGAGTCTTACAAAGCTGATTCAGACCTCATTTAAAGATGTAAGGTTTATAAACTGCAAATTACTCGGACTCCATTTTGAGGATTGCAACAACCTCACAATATCAATGTCTTTTGAGAACTGCAATATCAATCTCTGTTCTTTCAATAAGTTGAAGCTAAAGAAGACTCCCTTTATAAATTCAAAGATCAATGAGGCGGATTTCTCGGAAACAGACTTAAGCTTTTCGACATTCAGAAACTGCAATCTGGAAAGAACACTTTTCAGTCATACAAATCTTGAAGGTGTGGACTTCCGTTCTTCTTTCAACTATCTGATCGATCCGGAACAGAACCGTATCAGGAAAGCAAAATTCTCTTTGGCTGGTATTGCGGGACTACTGGGCAAATACGACATTGAAATCGAGCAATAGATACCAATAATTTCGTATCTTTATTTCAGTAATGAGAAACTTTAAATTCGTCTAAATCCAAGGGATATGAATGCAAATGACAAATTAATAAAAGTTTACACCGGGACAGAGGTAACTGTGTTACTTCTCCAGGAGTTACTTGAAGAGATTGGAATATCTTCTACTATTCAGAATAATCATAAATCTGGTGTGGAAGTAGGATTTATCGGAGGCGTTCTCTCTGCTATCGATCTGTTCATTCAGACATCCGATTTTGATGCTGCAGAACCGGTTATCAGGGATTTCATTGCTCAGAATAAAGCCACAACAAACCTGGATGCTGATTGAATATGGGATTAATAATAAGAAAGGCAGAAAAGAAGGACAACCAAATCCTTGCAAAAATAATCAGAAAGACTTTTGAAGAGCATGATGCTCCGAGAACAGGCACTGTTTACTCCGATCCCACGACTGATGATCTCTATGGTTTTTTTAAGAAACCAGCCTCTGTTCTCTGGGTAGCAGTCGTTGATGAAAAGGTCATTGGATGTTGTGGTGTTTACCCTTCCAGCGGACTTGAAAAAGAATTTGCCGAACTTGTCAAATTCTACCTGACAAAAAAATCGAGGGGGAAAGGATTTGGAAAAATATTACTCCACAAATGTATTGAATCAGCAAAAGAGATGGGTTACAGACAACTCTACCTCGAGAGTCTTCCACAGTTCTCAAATGCTGTAAAACTTTATGAAAAGGAAGGATTCCGAAGACTGGATAACCCGCTTGGTGATTTTATCCACAGCTCCTGCAGTATATGGATGCTGAAGGATCTTAACCAGGAGTAAGAAAAGTTATTCTTTTTTCTGCGCAAATCTGCGTCCGCCAGATGGCGGATGCGGGACATTTTTTAATTAATATTATTAATGACTTTCGAGCTCATCAGTAAAAAAAGAAAACCAATTAAGAGGTACACCATTTATGCACTCTTGACCGGAATCCTGATAATAGTAACAGTAGCATTGGCCAGACACTTGTTGAGCGAACAAATGAAAGTTGGACTGATGATTCTCTCTGCCTGTTTATTTATAGTCAGTCTTTTCATTTTCAATTATTCATTTAATTTCAAAAATCCGATAGGGAAAATCTCTTTTTACCAGGATAGTATTGCAATAGAGATACTGGAGAAAGAAGAGATCATCTACATGAAAGATATTATTAAGGTAAGGTTTAAGCTTTCCGGTTATGAGGGGCTGAACACTTCGACCTTCTTTGACTATTTAAGGTGGTCTCCCAGTTTCTTCTCCTATCACAGTGGCATGAATAATTTCGTAATGATCCACACCAACAACGAGACACGCAAGCTGGAATTCTATATTCCAAATAAAACTGCTTTTACGTACCTGACTAAGACGATTCAGAGGTATTATGCTTAGAAGACAGTTTATTAAGTCCTGCTTAATTATATTGCTAAATGTGTGATAGTTACAGAAATATTAATATTTGAAAATCAATATGATTACCTCTGTTAAAATGAAAACCACTGATATCATGAATGACAGACTTTCATTTGGATACCTGCTGATGGTATTCAGCCTTGGTCTTCATGTCATTGATGAAGCTCTCACCGGATTCCTGCAGTTTTATAATCCACTGGTTTTAAAACTGAGAGAACAATTTGAATTCATCCCGTTTCCAGTTTTTCCATTCTGGTTATGGATACCTGGATTATCTTTATTAGTAATAGTCCTTCTTCTGTTGACATCGATTATATACAGAAGAAACAGGGTTTTCATTTTCATCATCAGGGTTTTCTCATTTATTATGATCCTGAACGGACTGGGTCATATCCTGGGCTCAGTTTATCTTTCAAGGATCCTTCCCGGATTTTACTCATCACCTCTCCTTTTAGCATTGTCAATATACCTGTTGATCATGCTTTCAGGCAAATCAGGAAGTAATCCCTTGCCATCCGGATCGATATGATCTAATTTTTAACACAGGGAGACACTTTCCCAGACCCTCATCTAATAACTGTAAGACAAGCATTAACGTATTTTTCAGTAATATTATTACTATTTTAGTTGCATAACTGTTTTTTACGTTATATATTTGCATAAACAGTTTCTCCATGAATAAACTCACCCGGAAAGAAGAGGAGGCAATGCAGATCCTCTGGAAAGCAAAAAAAGGTTTTGTCAAAGAGCTTATAGATCTTCATCCCGAACCAAAGCCACTTTATACAACATTCTCTTCAGTAATACGTGGCCTGGAAGAAAAAGGGTATGTTGGTCATAAAGCTTATGGCAAAAATCATGAATACTACC
>JAHEYW010000005.1 GCA_023251395.1 Bacteroidales bacterium | reverse complement strand
CTAGAAAGGGGATGAGTAATATAATTATTGCTGGTACTTCAAAAATACCTGAAGTAATTCTGAATACTAACGGTATTGTCCAAATTAATGGTCGCTGGATAGAAGATATTTCCAGCGAAAGCTATATTTCAATCATGGACTGGATCGAGAGTTATTGGAGCGATTCGAGAGATGTTACATTTATTGAGATTTCACTGGAATATTTTTCCACAAGGAACCTTACATCCTTCCTGAATATCATCCGGAAATTTATATACCTCATCACTCTTAATAAAAAAGTCGTGATAAGCTGGTACTATGAATCAGGAGATGATGAAATGCTGGAGAGAGGAAAATATATTTCCTCGATTGTAAATATACAATTCAATTATATATCCATCTGGAGCCACTGAAAGGCAGGAGAGAAAAAGGAAGTGTTATGATGGCAACTTAAAATATTGTATGCAGAATTTGAGCCGGTACTTTATAGAGGGGACGGGAAAAACACCAATGATTGATTTCGATAATATATCGGGAGATCTTATTCTGGCAGGAAGATCAATACCCGAGAATACTGTAATCTGCTATGAACCTGTTTATTCCTGGGTGACAGAATATATAAAATCGCCATCAAAAATAACAAACTTTCAACTGCAACTTGAGTATTTTAATGTAGCCTCTCTAAAATGGATTGTAAAGATCCTGCTCTTGCTTTCCCATATTGATAAATCTGGTTCTTCCCTGATTATTCATATGTATTTTGATCTTCCGGATTACGAGTCACTTGATTCGAGCGATCTTCGGGAAATAATCGGATCTGTTTTCAAATCGTCACCTGTACTAAAAACCAGGATCGAAATAGTTTCATGTTGCATGGATAAAAACGGGGAGATCTCTGACAAAAACTCTCTGACTGTCAGGTCACTGAGACTCTGATTGAAGATATCCACTTTAGCACAGTGCTGTTCTTAAGGCCCACATTATCAGGGCAATGAAAGTTTGCTAAAAAAGATTATGATATCTAAAAAAAATAATCTAAATTTGCTTCTGTTGCATCGAGCGTGTAAGTAAAATACTTTATAAGAATCCTGGGCGGTACATCCCTTTTACTCCATTAATCTGGAGTTCCTTTTAGCACTAAGGAAATGCAGCGAAACATTTGTACCGCCCTTTTTTCATTCAAATAAAGCCAATATTTAGAACCATGTAGTTCTTTTGTATTCACGGTAAGAAGGAAATCTTTTCTCCAGTTCAATCTCCTCCAGTTGTCTCCAGAATAGGATATTCATTATAAACAAAAGGCCAAGCAATAATGCAAAGGGGGCCCCGAAAAACAGAGGAAAGCCAATCGACCAGAGTATAAAACCTAAATACATGGGATGCCGAATTTTTGAATAGATCCCAGTTGTTATCAGATCACCGTCATAACTTTCCAGTGTTTTAATTATGAGCAATCCAGAAATGAAGGCAAATAATCCTAGGCATGACAGAAATATTCCTAGATAGTTTAAAACTGCAGGAAGGTCGATTCTGTAAATATCACTGCTGCATAAAATGAACCAGGAGACCCATAACAATACCATATTAGTGAACATAATAAAAAAGGATAACTTGCCAGCTTTCATTATCTCTCTATGCTTTAATATTTCATAAACCAATCTCAAGATATGAGTTATCAGGCATACAATAGCCGAAACAAAGAATAAATTCTGGTCCATAATCAGGATTTTTAATTTTCGTCACAAAGGAACAAACCATACAGGTTCATAGGAATATTGACTTGAACCATAATCAAATATCCGCTGGCAGGCGGTTGTGAACTAATCAGAATTCTTCTCTTAATTACAAGTTATTGATTTATCCACAGGAATTTGTCATTTTCCCATTTAGCATAAGGGGAGTCACCATTTTTCAGATACCAGAATCCACTGATATCTTTTGTATAATCAATATTCAATTCAGGATAATTATTCCTGATAAGTTCTGTAATGCTTCTTTTTACGAATACAAATCCCTCTTCAATAATGTTTTGCTGTGCCTCTTTTGATAATGCATTCTTTACTTCTTTTTCAATCCCGTATGCAATTTTCTTCGGATAACTAATTCCTATTGAAACGGTATAATCAACCTTCCCTTTTTCGGGGGATTTATATGTTCCGGATGTAATTTGCAAGGCGAGGACCTGAAGTCGTAGTTCAAGAATGTCTTTGTAAGTGATCTGAATTTTGCTGGCCGGTTCAGTCTTGACCGACTGTGGATAACAAATGATCCCCGACAGCAAAAAAAGGGTTGATATTAAATACTTTTTCATAGTGCCGATTCCAGGACTATAAATATAATAAAAGAGAGATAAGACAATTAAATGTCAGAAAAAAATAAATTGACTACAATAACACTTCGTATTAATCTGGTTGTGAGATAATTCCAGTTTAATCCATTTTTGCATTAGTGATAAATGCTATCATCTTACTGTCAGGCGACCATGATGGAACGTTAATTGAGCCCTGTCCTCCATATATATAGGCAATTGTTCTTGGGATCCCCCCGCTGGCAAGCATAATACGCAGATATACTCTCTTGTAAAATGGATGTGTAAGAGGATCAATATCTTTGGGATATGATTCATACACGATCCATTTTCCGTCCGGAGAAAAATGCGGGAACCAGTTGTTAAATTCATCAAATGTCACTTGTTCCTGCTCTGAACCATCTGGTCTCATCCTCCATATCTGCATGGTTCCGGTCCTCACTGCATTAAAATAGATCCACTTTCCGTCTGGACTGTATTCTGAACCATCATCAAGACCAGCATAATTAGTAAGGTTCGTTTCCTTCTTCGTATCAATATTAATAGAATAGATATCCCATTCGTCATTTCGCTGTCCTGTAAAGAGGATATTCTTACCGTCAGGTGACCAGCTGTGGAGATACGAGTGACCTGATTCTTCAGAAGAGATTTTTGTCGGGTTATCAGTACCCTCCAGAGGCATTATAAAAATTGTTGATTTTCGCCCCGGGCCGACATAATTACTGATCGCAATCATTTTACCGTCAGGTGATATTACATGGTCATTGTTGTTCTGTATTGCAGGACCAGAATTGATCTTTTTTGTAACGCCTGTAGCTATGTCATAATTGTACAATAATCCTTCGGCGCTGTTGTAAATGAGTGATTTGCCATCTTTAGTCCAGTTCGGACACTGAATAGAACCTTTTTCACTTTTCAGGATCATGCGATGACCAGTGCTGATATCCATTGTTTCCAGATGGCTTCCGATATAATCCTGATAGGGTACATAGTTCTTTCCAGGCGGAATTATTATCCTTACGTTACTGAAGAGCGCCTGTTCTTTTACAGATTCATTATGTGAACAGATAAAAAGACCGGCATAAACCTCTTCATTCAATGATACTTGTTTTGTCACAGATTTATAAATTTCACCGGGGGTTGCCGCGGAAAAGGTAAAAGTATTACCGGAACGTTCAAATTCAATCTCCGTTGGATGAACCGTTGAAATCAATACCTGGCCTGTGGTATCTCCATCAGTAAGCCTGTACTGAAGTGAAGTATTAAGAGGCAGGCCTCCATGCAATGCTCCATCTGCATACTTTGACCCTTTTGTCAGGTTTTCACGGGCCATTATTCCTATTTTCCTATGCCCTTCAACACCCTTGCCAAGGAATTTAACTGTTGCACTGATAATAAAATCACCTTTGATTTTTTTATAGAGGAACTGGAACTGATCCTCATTCAACCACATGTTTTTACCCCCTCCTGACAACAGGTATGTCTGATCATTTTCATTATATACAGTACTGCCTTTAATAGCTGGATTACCAATATCTGAGCTTTCGCTGAATAATCCTGTATTTTTAGTTTGTCCAGGAGCAGGAATGGTGACTGAAAGTATAAACATGAGCGCAATATATTTTAGTCTTTTCATTTTTGAATTATTAAATATTAAGTATCCATAAAATAGCTGAAACTTAAAACTCATTAAATAATTCTAAAAATAAGCAATTTATCTAAAGAATAGCTCAATATACTGCGTGGTGCCTATAATAACATTTGTGGGTTAAGTGGATATGAATTCAAACCGGAGTAACCAGAGACGGATATACATCGAAACCTCAATAGTGATCAGCATATCGCCACCAGGCTATTGTTCCGGCAAAGCCCAGTATACAGGTTAAAGCAAGGATAACATAGCTGCTTAAGAAAAGTTGCATTCCTTCGGTGCCGGCTGGTGCTGTATAAACACCCGGTATTGCCCAGGGAAAATATGGTCCGAGACCAATAAGTCCTGCAAACTGGGCCATAACAAGTGAAATGATCAGAAAACCTATCGGTGCTATTATTCCTCTTCCATAACATGCAAAGAATGCAACCGGAGTACAGATCAATATTGTGAGGAAGGATGTTATAAAGTATTTTTCGGAGAATCGCAAAAAGAGCTGTACCGACAAGCCGGGAATGTCTAATAACCACCCCATTAGAAGTCCGGTTGAGAAAAGGACCAAAATGAGCAATATGCACCAGATTACTATCACAATAAATTTAGAAATTACAATGGATGAACGGGTGACCGGTAATGCAAGAATATCCTTTAACGTACGATCGGAGAATTCCCGGCCAAAAACCCAGCTGGTGACAAACCCGAAACCAATATATCCAATTGAGGCCAGAGACTGGAGCAATAGTCCCATAAAACCAGGCCAATCATTTCTTCCAAATAATGAGGACTTAGTTCCCACCAGACCAAGTTTTGCAGCTATTGCAGGATTTTTTGCAACAAACATCATTAAGCCCATCATAAGTGGAATAATGATGAAAATAATTATTGTAATCCAGAAGATCCCTGATCTACGAAGCTTTACAAATTCAGGTAGAAGGGTTGCCTTTATATTTTTCATCTCAGATCTTCTTTTATCCCGATAGTTCTTAAAAAATATGATTCAAGATCTTCCTCCTCAACATGCAATAAGGTAGGCGGACATCCAGCATGCACCATAAGTGTAGCAATAACTTCCGGGTTTCTTACAGCCTTTTCGTCAAGTAGTTCAAAGCGACCGTCTTTCGTTTCTGACAAAGAATAACCACTCTGCATAAGCGAAGAATATACAGCCTGTTTGTCTCTAGCATCAATTAATAAACGTTTCCTGCAAAGTTTGTCCAGTTGGCTGGTGTCTACTTCCTGTATTAATCTGCCCTCATGAATAATTCCTATTCGAGTCGCAAACCTCGATATCTCGCCGAGTATATGGCTTGAAATAAAGATTGTTACACCTAGTTTTTCTGCCATAACTTTTAACAATTCCCTGATCTCATAGATCCCGGCGGGATCGAGACCATTAGTTGGTTCATCGAGGATAAGTATTTCAGGATTGTGTATGAGTGCTTTAGCAAGACCAAGCCGTTGTGCATTTCCAAGCGACAGGTTCCTGGCTTTAATATTTCTATAAGAACTCAGTTTAAGTTTATCGATGACTCTATTTATTGAACCTTTATCTGAAATGAAACGAAGGCGTAGAATTATTTCAAGGTTCTCATAAACGGTCAGATTAGGATATGAATAAGGTATTTCAACCAGCGAACCAATGATTTTCCAGAGCTCATGATTGTCAGCAAATACCCTCTTGCCATCAATGAAAGCACTGCCTGAAGTGGGACGTATCATTCCAAGCAGCATACGGATTGTTGTCGTTTTTCCAGCACCATTAAGTCCCAGGAATCCATAGATCTCACCTTTCCTGACATTCAGCGACATATCTGAAACGGCCAGTAACTCGCCATATTGCTTTGATAAGTTCTCAGTTCTAATTATTTCATCCATAATTAAACCATTTCCAGGTCATCTAATTAATAGTCTTCATCATCGGTTGCAAGCAACCTGTAAGAGTTTAAAAAGGTCTAAGATCCATCAAAAAGGCAATCGATCCTCTAAAGCATATCCTAAGTGAAAAGGTTAATTAAAATTATATAATTTTCTGAAAAAAACTACGAGTCATCTCAGTTTCCTGCAGAGACTCGGAGTTTTATAGTAATTCTGTTAAAACCTTGTGGTTGTCCTCATTACTGTTTCTTAACATATTGATTGGGTGCTCCCGGTGTAGGCTGGTTACTGGTAACAGGTGTCCCGTTATCATGAGCCATTGTCAAAGGTTTGGTGAGTGTAATACCACTACCTGATACCTGTGCCCCGACAGCATGAGCTTTAGTAAGCGGCAAGGTTACTGTTATGCTGTCGGTCGGACTATTCCCGAATCCTCCGGGACGACGACGTCCGGCTGCAACAGAAGCGACAACCGCAGTCTCATAATTTGTACCACTGTCAATGGTGATTGACTGACCTGCACCAAATCCTTCAGTGCTGAAAACCGGGATGGTTGTTTTGCCTTCTCCGATTGCTGTTCCCACTGTGGTAGCTCCCGTTGTTCCTATCGTCTCTATGACTGAGGTTTCGCCAGAGGTGCCGGTACCGATGATAATCTTCTGGCCAACGCTAAAACCTGCCACACTGGCAACTTTAATATTCCTTGAACCTGCTTCTATTGGAGCCAGCAGATTGATCGTACTTTGGAGAAGAAAATCGCGACAATTATTATCACTGTCATTTCCGTCAGGGTATAATCCTGCACTAATATTGGGTTGACTACTGGCGGAGGATGTCCCCGGCCTGTTGCGACTGCCAGAACCTGGTATCACTACAATGCATCCACCCTGACTCTGGTCACCCTCAAGAGTGGCCAGCTCTGGACTGGTAATATAACCATTAGCGCTCGAGTTGCTTTGCTGTGAGCCGTAGACCATGGCATCAACAACCACCGTACCGCTTGCATCCATCAATGCTATTGATCCGGCCAATGAAGACAGAGGTACTCCGTACCATTGATTTGGTGAAGGTGGTACCTGATAGCCTACAGCCGTGGCAGGAGGATTAACAATTGAGGCACCATATTCATGATTTTTTGTCAGGGGACTATCAAGGGTAATACCACTACCGAGTGCTTGTACAGTCTCTCCGCTTTTATGAGGAAAACGGGTAGAAGGAGTGAAGGTTATACCAGTTCCTTTGCCGGCCACATCGACACCAGTCATGTGATAGAATCTGAGTGGTGCTGACAATTCGATACCTGTGCCGTCTGCACCTGTAGTACCAATGCTGACGATCTGTAAGAGCTCTTTTGTTCCGCCGGTACCTATTGTCAGTATATCGCCAATCGTCATGCTGGAATTAGCTGCCACCTTAATGTTTTTTACACCCTTTTCAGCAGCTGCCGCAAGTGTTGTTTGGGTTGATGCTTTACCGACTGCAGTGACCGTCGCTAGTTCGAAGTTACCTCCGATGTCAATTCCAAGCTTCTGTCCGACCTCAAAACCTGTTGCACTTGTAACGGGAATGTTGGTCGAACCGGCCGGGATCGTGAGCCAAGGTCCTGTGGAAACCGGAATGAACAGTGTGGTCATTGCTGCAGCAGGTGATCCTATGTTTGTAATGGTACGGGTCTCTCCATCGATATCGATCTTCTGACCAATCTCAAAACCGGTAGTGCTTCGGACGTTGATTATTGTTTCTCCTTTTATCGAAGGTGCTGCGAGTCCTGAGCCTGACAAACCTAGCAGGTAGAAGGAACCAGCTGCAAGTTTCGTCCCGACCGGGATTGTTGCTGCCTTTACAGGGGCCCACTGACACTGGGTGTTGATCAGTGACCAGTTTGAGATATCGACATTGCTTTTTGAAGCATTATATAGTTCAATAAATTGATTAGTCGAGTTAGTACCAGAGCTAAAGCGGATCTCATTGATCTTAACCGGTATTACATTCCTCACACGCTGGGCAATAGTTTCGGACTGGGTACCAACAGTCGACTGATTCTTCCACTCAGCCTTGCCAGTAAGAAAGCCTGCGCCTGTCTTATCAGATGCAGTGACTTTGAAGGTTGTGCTAACACTTGCACCAGGTGCGACTAAAGATGTGAATATCTTTGAGATTTCAGTACCGCCTGACACTACTGAGGTCCACCCTTTGGGCCCGGAGATGCTTAGCCTGACATCTGTAACAGGCTTCTCTGTTGTATTTGTGAATGTTCCGGTGATTTCCTGCACGGAATTCGGTGTAAAAGTAGTTGCACGAGACAGGCTAACCCTTTGTACATCATACTTTGCAGCTACAATGTTAGCCTGAACTTTATCGGTGGTTGCTTCAGTTGGATATCCTGTTGTCATCACACCTTCATAAAAGGTACCTGATGATCCGTTGCCGTTATCACCACCGGTGCCAAGGAGAATACCACCCTGTTTATGCATCGGGTAATATGCTTTATTGTTCTGTGAGCCGGGGCGAACACCGTTGTAGAAGGTCGTGAGTCCTCCCTTTTGTGCATCACCGCCTCTGAGATCCCACTTATTGCCTCCACCTCCGTCGACCACAGCTGTCACGAATCTCCAGGAATCAATGGTAGGAGAGCCAGCGTTCTTTTTTGCGTTATAACCAGAGAACAGACCTGCCTCCATATCTGCCATTATCCATGGACCAGGGCCCTCGCCACTGCCCCATGCGGTGGCAGTACCGAAGTACGTGGTTTCCATTGTGCCGGTACCCACTGCTCTGCTGTTGGTCGAAGAGTTGCCGTAATCAAAGCAACAGCCGCTGTCGTAATGTTTGCCGTCGACTACGTAATAGATACCCTCCGGCTCGTCATTAATGGGGATGTCTGTAGCATCGTTGTTACGTAGTCCCATTCCTGGCATGATGTAGACGCCATAAGCCTTGTGGCAGCTTATTGTAATAGGTGCCATGTCGGCAATCGGCATAGCGTCAAATGCGCCTTTATCAGGGCCTTTGAATGTTCCCGGAGGTGCCTGAAAAAGGTGATTTCCCTTGCCTGATTGGTCATAGATGGTTGTGATCCAGCATATAGTGTTGACACAGAAGGCGTCCTGGGCTGCTGCATCAGCATATCCTCCCGGATCATTCTCTGTTGGCTGGACTACACCTATATCGAGTGTCTTGCCATCCGACTGGCGCATAACCTGGTATAACGGACCGTTGTAGGATGCAAACAAAGCCCTTGTGCTGCTGTGGGCAGCAACGCATGGATTGCCTGCTGCAGTGTAGATATCACATGGACCTTCCTGTCTGGTCAGAGTAGAATTGCGCACTGCTCCTGACATAGATAATAGCATTATCATTATTACAGGTAGTGTAAGGGCCAGTGCAAAACCGATCAAAAAACGACTTTTCTTTTTCATGATTATTCTTCTATTTTTCTTGGGAGTTCTTTTCTTTAATTATACCAGAGCCACTATTCCGATCAAGGTTTAGGGACAGCCAGGCTATTTTGCAAAATCATAATGAGTTCATCAGTATCGTAAGGCTCGGGGATGACCCATCGCGAACCGTATATCAGTTTTGGTATGCCACTCTTACCATTTAGTACTGTCTGACCATAAATCTGAACACTTTTTTCAATATATTGTCCGATCCAGGTATCATTCAAGGCGGTATCGAACTTCGTTTTACCAACCAGTTCAACCGCTTTAGCTCTGGCTGCTTCCAGACTTCTTGGATGCCAAAGATCGCCGGACTCAAAAGTGAACATCCAGTTTTCGAAAGCAGGAAACGCATCCCGACTGGCAACCCATACTGCCAGTCCAATCCTGGCAAGTTCACAGGAATTTTTAAAGGCAGCCACATCTCTCTGAACATAAGGATTGCAACTGGTATTCAATGGTGCCGGACACAGAACAAAAGCCAGCTTGCCTGAGTAACGCTTAATAGCCTCATCGAGCAAAAAATGTAATCTCTGACAATGAGGACACTGATAATCAAAGAGAAGGGTAACAATATAAGGAGCGTCGGGTGATCCTGCCATCGGCACAGTTTTATAATCTATTGCAGGAAGGTTATTCTGGGACTCACCGTCACGATTGGGAGCAGAAGAAGTAAAGATGATCTGACAGGTTGCCAGAACACCGGCCAGTGCTAATCCGATCAGTGTCAGTCCGATTACAGAAGAAAAGCGGTTTTTATGTTCTGCTTTAGATGAAGAAATCTTCTGAACCTTTGATGGGCTTATTTGAGAGGTATCTTCTGATTTTTTCCGGAATTCCAGGGTGGATTGCCTGATGATCAGAACTGTCAATAACAAACCTGTAATGTGTGCAGTCATGCAGTAGGGACAAAAATCACCAATTACCCATTTCTGCAATATAGTAAACCATATGGCGCATCCGGCAACCGAACCCGCCAGGATCAGCATAAAACCCCAGGCCAGGCGCCGGACAGATGCTTCTGTATTGTGACCAATAAAAAAACTGGCAACGAGTAAAGCCATGTATACCCCAACAGCCAGACCACTCACAGGTATTATCCCTGCTATTACCGACCACCGGCTGTTTAGCACCTGTTCGCAGGGGCTTCCCCCGCCACAACCCGCCATCCTTCCTCCAGCAAGGAAATGCCAGCTCATTATTGCACTTAAAACCAGGGCCAATAAGATTAATCCCGTGAGGGCCCATCTCCAAAAAGGCCATGATCGCTGATTATTTGTTCCTTTGTTATCAGTATCCAAAGTTATACCCTCCTCTATTCGGAAATTAAAAACCCCGCGGCATCTCAGTGTACTGCAGAGCCGCGGAGTATTAATAATTATTATTTAAATCTCGTTGATTTGTACATTAAGGTTTCCTGAAATATTGATTTGGAGCACCCGGTGTTGGCAGATAACTTGCAAGCTGTGCACCATTTTCATGAGCCTTAGTCAGAGCTGTGGCTAGAGTGATTCCACTACCGGAGACCTGTGCTCCAACATTGTGTGGCATAGCAAGAGATGAAGTAACGGTGATGGTATCTATTGGAGTTACACCACGGGGACCAGGACGACGGCGACTGCTGGTAACGGCTGCAACAGTCACTGTTTCAGTGTTTGCATCGCTGTCAATTGTTATAGCCTGCCCAGCGCTGAAACCTTCTGCACTTGCAACAGGGATAAATTTTGTACCTGCCTGAGTAGCTGTACTCACCGTACTGGCACCTGTTGTACCTATAGTTTTTATGACAGCAGTTTCGCTATTTGCACCTGACTCGATGATAATATTCTGTCCAACAGTAAAGTTGCCGACATTGCCGATTTTAATATTACCTGAGCCTGGTTTTACAGGAGCTAAAAGACTAATTGTGTTTTGAAGTAGAAAATCACGGCAATTGAAGTCGCTGTCTGCACCATCAGGGTAGCGACCTGCGCTTCTGTTAGGTTGACTTGTAGTAGTTGTGGGTGCCATCCTGGGACCTCTGTTTGCACCTGGTGCCGGAACAAAACATCCGCTCTCTCCGGCTCCGGAAGCTGCCTGATAACCCTCGGCTGCCCATGGATCAACAAGTCCTCCATAGTTGAGACCATCGACTACATTTCCGGCTGCGTCACGCAGAACCATATTGCCTGCGCTTGAAGATAAGGCTGGGCCACCGAACCACTGGTTTGGAACCGGGGTTCCCTGGTATCCAGCTGTTGTGACTTTTGCATCACGTACACTTGAGTTGATTGCATGATCATTTGTCAACGGGCTGTCAAGTGTAATTCCAGTTCCTAAAGGCAATACAGGTTCATTGCTCGAATGTGCGTAAGCTGTTGCCGGTTCGAAGCTTATTCCTGTTCCCTTACAACTGAATGGTATATTGGAAGAATGATTGAATTTCAGAGGTTCTGCGAGATCGAGTCCTGTACCAAGATCTTCCGGTTTCAATGGACCACTGAAAGCGTTACGGGCAGACTGAGTGCCGACTTTTATCACAGTGACAGTTTCTATTCCATGACCTTTACTGTCGATATCCAACCTGATTTTATCACCAACTGAAATATTGCCTACAGAAGAAACTTTGATATTTGTTTCGCCGGCTTTTGCTTCTGCAGTTAACCATGCCTGTGTACCTTGTTTTCCTACACTGGTGACAGTGACCACTTCATAATTCTCAATTGACCTGGAAACAGCAGGATAAGTTGCCCCATATCCAATAGCCATTTTCTGACCAACTTCGAAACCGTCTACATTTGTAACTGGTACATTTTTTGAGCCTTTTGGTATAGTAATTACAGGACCCTCAGGCAGAGGCTGCCATAATGTTGTTGAGGAGCCTGGTTCAACCGGACGACCTCCGCCAAATTGAGGCTGAGCTTTTGGTTCCCCGGGACCGGCTGCTGTACCTAAAGCTGCAATTTTACGGGTTTCCATGGAAGAACCATTGTCAATTTCTATAGCATCTCCAACAGACATACCCTTAATATTCCTTACATAAAGGGTAGTCTCTCCTTTTTTTGCAGGAACAGCCAGCCCCGAATTAGAGAGGCCTAACAGGTAGAACCCTTTTGCGGCAAGCTTAGTCCCTGCAGGGATCTTTATTGATGAAAATATAGGTAACTGGGTCTGGTGTTGTGTCAAAGTCCAGTTGGAGATATCGATTGCACTTGTACTTGCATTATAGAGTTCAATAAATGAATCAGTTGTGTTTTCGGTAGAACCTCCGGTAATTCGGAATTCGTTGATTTTGGCAGAGCTTACGTTGCGAACTTTTTCAGCTATTGTCTCGGTTTGAGGCTGCCCGTTTGAGTTTGTCCAGGATGCTTTAGCAACCAGATCGCCATTGAAAGCTTCTGTGGCTGAGGTCACTGCGAATGTTGCACTCACTTTTGCACCTGGAGCTATTGGATCAGCAATTTTCTTTGAAGACTCTTTTGAGTTTAATACTTCGGATTTCCATCCTTTAGGAGTAGAGATAGTTAAGGAAAGGTCTTTTATGATTGCCCCTGTGGTATTTGTGAATGTAACAGTTGAGTTTTGTGAGGTCAGTGGAGAGAAGGTCTGAAGCCCCGGAGGTGTATCAGTTGCATTTGCCGGAGCAAGGCTCAGCCTCTGTACATCATACCTGGCAGCTTTGACATTATCCTGAATCTTCTGGTTTGTTTCTTTTGTCGGGAAAGTTCCAGGTGCTGTCATTGCACCTTCATAGAAAGTTCCCTGCGAACCATTGCTGTTATCTCCACCATTGCCTAAAAGTATTGCTCCCTGTTTGCGCATCGGATCATAGCTTTTTCTATCATTGATGACGCGTGGTCCATCGAACATGACTTTTAAATCACCGTTCTGGGAATCTCCTCCCATGGACCTCCAGTGGTGTGGTTCACCGTCAGCCATCGCGGTCACGAAGCGCCAGTTGATTATTGGCAGATCCGGGCAATATTTATCATTTGGAGTTGGATTGACACAGCCCACCAGGTTATTCTCCTGGTCGGTCATGATCCATGGCCCCGGAGCTTGTCCGCGATACCAGGCGGTGGCATTGCCATAGTAAGTGGTTTCCATAGTACCGTCACCATCATCCCGACTATCGGTCTCGGCGTTGCCATAATCGTAGCAGCAACCCGAATTATAGTGATGACCGTTAATAACCCAGTACTGACCCTCTGCCTGATCGTCAACAGCAGTACCTTTCGCGTCGTTCCAGCGAAGACCCATCCCTGGCTCAATGAAAACGCCATAAGCTTTATGACCCATAATTGTTACCAGAGCCATATCTGCAACCGGGATATTGTTAAATCCTCCCATTGCCGGACCACTGAAACCGCCGCGGGGTGCCTGAACGAGGTGGTTTCCTTTTCCTGACTGGTCATAGAGTGTTGTGATCCAGCAGTAGGTATTGGCACAGAATGCGTCCTGAGCAGATGCATCGGCATATCCCCCGGGGTCGCCTTCTTTAGGTTGGACAACCCCTATATCCAGAGTCTTGCCATCAGACTGACGCAGAACCTGGTATAAAGGACCATTGTAAGACTTATACAAAGCACGGGTACTGCTATGGGCAGCTACACAAGGGTTTCCGGCAGCAGCATAGACATCACATGGACCTTCCGGTCTTGACTGAGTAGCTTTACTACCAGCACCTGACATAGCTAGCATAATCATCATGGCAACAGGCAAAACGAATGCCAGTCCAATAATGACCATGAAACGACTTTTATTCTTCATGATTTTCAATTTTTTTTTAAAGATATTATCATTTTCAAAATTTCTGTTCTTTTTTAAAATTTATTCAATACCAAACTTTTCCTGGATCTTCTCTAATGAGACCCCTTTCGTTTCAGGCATTACCAGTAGAACCCAAAGGAGCTGGCCAACCATACATATTGCATAGAATGAAAAAGCCATCCAGCCTGCCGAAGCGGCAATAATGGGGAATGTCCACGAAATGGCAGCATTCATAGCCCAGTGGGTAAAGCTGCCAAGAGCCTGTCCTCGTGCGCGAACACGATTGGGGAATATCTCGCTGATGAATACCCAGATGACTGCTCCCTGCCCAAAGCCGTGTGCGGCAATAAAAACCAGCAGGCTCACAAGCAGCAAGGAACCTTCAACTTTTGCATAAAAAGCGTAAGCCGCACCCAGGAGGCCGATTATATAACCTATAGAACCTATGATCATAAGTTTACGTCTTCCAAAATGATCAATAATGACCATTGCCAGGGTCGTGAATATCATCATGGTAAAGCCTATGATGACTGATTGAAGGAGGGCTGATTCAACTCCTGCACCTGCCATTTTGAAAATATATGGGGTATAATAAAGTACGGCGTTGATACCGGATAACTGGTTAAAGGCAGCCAGTGTTACAGCCAGCATGATAGGTTTGATGTAACGACGGGTATAAAACGGTTCGCGCAGACTATGGTGCACAAGGTCCATTGATTGCTGAATTTCATGAATCTCGTCATCAACACTTCCTGTATCTGTACCGCAGCGCCTCAGTACAATACGGGCTTCATCAGAGCGGCCACGCGCAACAAGCCAGCGGGGGCTCTGAGGCGTCAGGAAGATCAGCATGAAGAAAATAACTGATGGAAGAGCCATGATGCCAAACATCCAGCGCCATTCATTTTCGCCAAGACCTAACCTGCCAATCAGATAATTTGAAAGATAGGCCAGCAATATTCCGAATACGACATTAAACTGTGTAATCGCGACCATACGTCCCCGATAACGAGCCGGTGAAATCTCTGCAATATAAAGAGGAGATACAACTGAGGCCCCTCCCACAGCCATTCCCCCGAGAAAACGGAATATAATAAATGAATACCAATCCCATGATAAAGCACAACCCAGTGAGGTGATGAAATAGATCATCCCCAGCATCGCCAGAGTTCCTTTCCGGCCAATGAGGTCAGCCGGTTTTCCGGCTCCGATTGAACCAATTATAGTACCAATGAGTGCACTGGCTACAGTAAATCCGAGTAAACTGTCACTGAGGGCAAACCTGGCACGAAGCATTTCTGTAGTACCGGAAATGACAGCTGTGTCAAAACCGAAAAGTAATCCTCCCAAAGCGGCAACTACAGTACAGCCAAGCAGGTATAAATTGAAGTGAGTTTTTGTTGCAGTGAGGTTAACCGCATTGGAGTCCTGGTGAGTTTGCATATAAGAATTCTTCTTTCAGGTTTATTGATTAATGCTTTTACTTCAAATTTAGAATGAAGTTTCTATTTTCAACATTATTTACCGGTGTAAAATCAAATTTATTCCAGGACTGCAATTATATACACTGAAAGACTTCTGTTAATCAGATTATAAAAGTAATTGATGAAAAATATGATAATCCTGCTTCGCCAGGTACTTCATCGCAAATTGGCAGATTTGGCTTGAAGAATTCGTCTTATTGACCATGTTGGCTCTATTCTTTATAGTTAAAGGTTACAGGGGAGTCTTCAGCAGAATCGTTCTTTATAATTGATAAGTTATGAAATCTGATTTGTACTGTATTTTATTGTCCTTTTTAAAAAAATTTGACTTTCAGGATATCTTATTTACTTTTGTCAAAATCAACACATAGTCCTGGTAAATGATTTCAATGATAATCAATTCTCTGTAATACTTTTACAATAGATTTCAGCTGGCCGTTATGAAAAAAGAAAAATCGCTTTGGATATATTTGATAAGTCTGATTTTATTATCAGTCATAAGCACAGGATGTCGAAAAGATGGCGAATCGGAAGTTACGTATCATACACCATCGGTTTCAACAGTTTCCGTTTCTGAAATAACTTCAACAACTGCAATTGTAGTTGGAAATTTAACCAGTGAAGGTGGTGCATCAGTGACTGCACGAGGCGTTTGCTGGAATACTTCAAGCAGCCCGACCATATCAAATAATGTAATTTCAGTTGGAACGGGGACTGGATATTTTGCTGGCAGCCTGACAGGGTTGACATCAAAAACCAAATATTATGTCAGGGCTTATGGAACAAATTCATATGGAACAGCATATGGTAACGAATTAGTCTTCACCACTCTTTAAAATTTCTGGTAGATTCACATCCTTAATCCCGATTGGATGTAAGGGATTCCTTCCTGACATTTCTTACAAAACATCAGATGAAAGACAAATAGGACAATTATCTTCCAGATTAGTTATTTATTCTGCACGGGCAGTCGTTTCCTTGTGCAGAAGAATGTAGATGATCGGCAGAATTCCCAGGGTATTAAATATGAAAATGCAGACAAACCAGGCCAGATGATTGTTTCGTCCAGCTTTCCACAAGCCGATTCCTTTCCATACTGCATCCCAGATTCCAAGTATAATTATTACAGGGAGCAGCCAGACCATCATTGAATGAATTTGTTGTGCCATTTTTTTAAGGTATTGAGGTTTGAAATTGCTTCTCGTCCATTTTACAGATATCCTGTATTACTTTTCTTCCTGTCTTAAGCGCTCCTGGTGTCCCGGGCGATGAGACCCACTGACCTATCATATAGAAATTCCGTAATCCGGGTAATTTGTTTGGTATTTTTGACAAAATTTTGCTGCCGGGAGTTATTATCCATGTCATATATGCACCCCTCCAGACATTCGTATACCTTTGATAAGTTAAAGGTGTTGCCACATCAATGACTTCAATTTTTCCTTTAATGGAAGGGAAACGTTTCTCCGCACTTTTAATAACCTCTTCCGCCAGTTTCCTTTTTTCTTCACTGTACTCATGACTTTTCCTGTCAAACTTCTCCCAATATTCAAACTTAGTGAAAATATGTGATGCAATGACAGATTTTCCTTCAGGTGCCATGGTTTTGTCGTGGCAGTAATTATTGAACGAAATGAAGCTTAGCTCCTGTCCGGCCAGAACTACAGGCTTATCTAACTTCATATGTATCCACTGTGCCTCATCAGAAAGATCAGCATTCACCCCCAATGAAACCTGCACGGTTGTAAATGTTGGATAATCACCCGAATAACATTTCGATATTTTTTTTGTCAGGTATTTACCCTTTAGCAGATCAAAGAGTGTATGATGACCATCAACAGCAGAAATTACTATGTCACCTGATATTATTCTTCCATCCTCAAGCTTAATGCCGGTTGCTCGCTCTTTTTTCGATTCAATTCTGTTTACAATTGACTTGTAATTGATCCTGCCTCCAAGGTTTTCATAACGGGTTGCCATTGAATTTACTACTCCTAATGATCCGCCCATGGGCAATCCAGCGTCTTTATTCGCATAACATGCCAGATTGAATAGCAGAATTGCCATGGAATAATCAGCCAGGAATATATGGTTAAAAGCTTCCCTAAGATCAGTATTTTTAATGTTCTTACGGGCATATTCACGTATCGATATTTTCCCGTATTTTCTAAAGTATCTGATTAACGGGAAGAACCTGATACCCGTTCTGATTAATCCTGTAAGCCCTGATTGAGGTTTCCTTGTCATAGTGCCCCCAAATGCACCTGCCAATTTCTTTATGGCAGTTGTGATCTCAGTAATAGAACCGGCATCTTCCGGAGCAATATTAATAAGGTGAGATTCTAATTTATCGGCATCTGCATATATTATAATCTTTTTCCCATCAGAAAACTCACAACGGCAGAATTCTTTATGAACCATGATCTCTTTGTTCTGGAGAGCTCCCACTTCCAGCCATTGTTTATTGAATACACTGTCGGGACTTATCCCTATCATCCATTCGAAACAGCCATCAATAATATAATCCAGTCTTTTCCATCCCGTACACAGACCTCCCGGGATATTATTCATCTCATAAATTTCAGTATCATAGCCATTCATCTGGCCGTAGCACCCTGCCGACATCCCTGCAACACCTGCACCGATAATAATAATTCTTTTCTTATCCGGCATAGTATTATTGTTTACGTAAAGAATAATTTTCTTATTTCATTTCAATAAGAAAATGAAGGCGCTAAGTTCTGCAAACTGATCTTAATTCTTCTGCAAAACAAAATGGTAATATTCGTATTTATGAGTTGAAAACTGATTATAAGTCTCCGAACCGATAACCCCTGCAAAATTAAGTGCGACCTTATGAAGAAATCTGGGTGCCAGCTTTTTCACAAGGAGACGTTTATGAGGATCATCAGCTTCGAGAGCCTTCACTACATTATCCGTGATCATCACTTCCTTCAGTATGGTCATACCTGTAGCCTCGAGCTGCTTCTTCAGTTCCGGCATTTCCCAGTCGTAACGGAAATCGGTATACAAAAAATAACCCCCCGGCCGAAGCAGCCGGTGTACCTCTTTCAGGAACAGATCCATCTTCGGATACCGGTGCGAAGATTCGAGGTTGAGCAGAGCATCAAAGGAATTATCTTTCAAAAAGGAAAGATCCTGTGCATCTCCGTTAGCAAAGGATAAGCCTTTAATACTGTAATGTTTATTACAGAATTTCACTGCATGTTTATCAAGGTCAACTCCCAGAGCTGTAGCGGGAGAGAAGGTTCGAACAATATATGATAATCCGCCTCCACGTCCGCAGCCGATCTCAACTATGTCCTTATTTTTTAATTCAGTAGCGCTGCCAAGAAGATTGTAAAGTTGAACGGAGTGTCTGCTCGATTCGTCCTTCGGATCTAGTTTTACCTTCATATCAGGATTTGAATAGCCGAAGTTCATAAAAAGAACTTCAGCATTTTTGTCGATATGATTTACATACCAGTACCACGCTCTGAACATCCATTCCCTTAAAGCTGTAATCATGCCTTCTTCTTTTAAAAAGTTATTTCCTCTTTTGATTGTCCCATTTTGTAAACGTGTTCCCGAACCTTCTGGGCCCACTCATTATGTGTCATTGAATTATCGAATCTCTGCCAGGGAATAGGTTTTCCAATAACGATACGGATTGCTTTATTTCTTTTCTTGAACATTTCGCGCGGGAGCAGGGATAGTTCAAGATTTACTTTCAGTCCGAGTGATCTTCTGAACCTGTATATGAAATAGAATAGACGAGAATTTTTCCCATCGAAGTAGAATGGAACTACATCTCGTTTAGAACAGACAGCTTTGGCAATAAAACTCTTTTGCCAGGGAAGATCCTGTACTTTCCCGTTGTATATTCTCGATACCTCCCCGGCGGGGAAATGTGTGATTGCCACATCGGAGTTATAAACTTCCTCCAGGGCCAGAACATATTCTTTTGAACTGCGGCCATATACATTTACTGCAGCGATAAGTGGTCGAAGATTAGGTACGAACAGGAACGCGTCGTTGCCTATTGCTTTAAGATCACCGTATTTCTGTCCGACATAATAGGTAAGGATAAGTCCGTCAATTATCCCGAAAGGGTGGTTGGAAACAAAAAAGCAACGTGATTTATCTGGAAGGTTCTCAACACCAGTGACGTCAAGAGTCAGATTGAATTCCTTAATAACCTGGGGTTGAAAACTAACACCGATATTGTCGATGTATTTGTTTATCACATAGTTCATCTGCTCCTGCCAGATGAGTTTTTCAATTAGTTTTATAATAAAATGAGGGAGATGCCTGATTATTTTCGAATCACTTTTTCTAAGTACTTCGGCAACATTTACGTACTTCTTATAGGTATGTATTTCCGGATTATTCAATACGTGATTTTTTCAATCACAAACATAATCTTTTTTGATGTCAGTCACCAGCATGATGGCAAGATAGTATAGAAATAACGAGTGGCAATACGTCCAGCCCTTTACCTCCAGCCTGCCAACCCCTCCCGATCCACCATCCGGTGGCCTGCGACAGGCAGGCATTTTGGGAAGCTGGGAGGTGCTCAGCCAGCAGGAGTCAATTATAATTATACAACTCAAACCTCAGAATAGAAAACTCATTCTTAAATATCCTCACATGGCGGCCCTGGTGGATCTGATCGCCGTTAAGGTGGCGGATTACCTTCCACTGATCATTATCAAACCTGCCTTCATCGGTCTTCAGTATCCCAACAATCTTTTCGGGTTCCTTCAGATTTTTAAATGTAATCACCACTCCCGAACCAGCAATATAAAATTCATCTGCTCCTGTCTGAACTATTATTGCACCACCGGCTACCCATACCTTTTCTTTTGACAGAGGTTCATAACCAAGGGTATAGCTGTGCCTGACTGTGAACTCATATTTTCCGAAGATGAGCTTCCGTTCCTGTTTAGGATCTTCAAGCAAAACCCCATCTATCTCTTTTTTACCAATATGGCTGCTAATTATGGGTGATAACAGTGAGACCAGCTTATATGCTTTTCCAAGGTCGTCTTCCGCAGCATTCTGTTTTGATTCAATTGAAAATGGTGAGTATCCAATGCTTTCATAATGTCCGATTGTAAACAGGGCCTTTGCAGCAGCTGAAGGGTCAGATCCAGCTTCCGGTATGAAGAGCGGATTATGTCTTCGTGTATAGAGATCACACCAGTATTCGATATTCGGGAAATAGATATCAGGAGCAAGGAAATCTATTGATGGTCCGGCAGCGATCCAGACATCCATAATGTGTGGAAGAGGGCCCGCACTCGGATAACCCTCACCTGGTTTTCTTCCCGGCCTGTTCAGGGCTGCATTAACGTACATCGGAAGTGGGTAGATATCCTTTCCGGCTTTAACAATCTGATCGGTAAACTTTGCATAATACCATGCCATGAATATCTCATCAGTTGATACACTTTTTCCGAAGATCTCCTCCCAGTTTCCGGATTCCTTAAATCCCTTTGCAGCCCACTTTTCTTTGAACTCAGGTACCAGATCCTCTTTATTCTTTTTCAGATACTCAATGAATTCCGGCGGGACATTCTCCACGAATTTCTGATTTGCGAGTGTACTGTGATCCTTTGCAGTTGGCAGCATGCCGATCTCATTTTCAGTCTGGATCATTATTACAGTATGGTTTATGTCGGTTTCCTTAAGATGTTGCATAAGTGCCTGGTAGGCTTTCATATCAGCTTTCAGGTTTTCTTCACTGAAAGGAGTTAATATCTCCTGGCTCTTGTCTTTGTCATCCTTCACTCTCGGAAACCTTTGCTGGTTTTTCTTTACCCAGGATGGTGCATGGCTCGACATACTGTTTTTCCATGAGCCAAACCATAATATGACAATCCTAAAATCATTTTTCCGGGCCTCCTGGATCAGCTGATCATATAATGAAAAATCAAATTTGCCTTCAGCCGGCTCTATCAGCTCCCAATAAAAAGGAGCCAGTATGGTGTTGAGATTCATGGCTTTTAGATTTGTCCACGCTGGCGCCATGTATTCCAGTGAGGTGAAGGAGGAATTACCAAGCTCCCCTCCCAGTATTATGTAGGGCTTATCGTCAACGATCAGTTGAGTGGCAGTTCCCTTTTTTTCAAGATGAGGTATCTGAACACTTGACTTCTGAAAAGTCTGAGCTGGTTTTTGTCCCTCTTTAACAGAGCAGGAAAAGATGAAAAGCGAAATCGTTCCAAGAAGCAATAATTTATTTAATGGACTTTTCATGGTTGTCTGATTAAATTATTTTCCGGTCTTCAGTGAGATTATTTCCAGGTTATCCAGGGCGTAAGGTCAGATTTATATGGTGTCGTTGCGATTTTTGTATCGATCGATTTATTACCGAGAAGGAATTTTTCAACAAAAGCACTTACTTCCGGTTTCTGGATTGCCGGCAGCTGGCAATGGCCATGACCACCTACAATAGAGAATCCGAATCTGTCTGCAATCCCGAATGATTTCCATACCTCCTGTGCGGCCATGCATGAGACATAACCCTACTCGTCGGCCAGCCATTCATAATCGGGGTTACCGAGCAGGAACAGGGCACGTGGAGCAACCATTGCCATCAGTTCATGATGATCATAAGGAAGTTTTGTGACGGCGTTGTTAAAAAGAGTGAGGTCCTTTCCATACCAGGGAACACCCTGGGCATTTTTTAAAGTTTCACGCTTACCTTCAAGTTTATCAGTAACTCTCCATGCAGCAGCACCACCACCTCCCGACTCCTGAGCTATTGTAAGTGCAATACGCTCATCGAATGCCCCGGAATAAAGGGCAATTTTACCTGCAAAAGAGCAACCGGTAACTGCAAGATGCTTCACATCAATCTTTGCCTCAGGTACCTTTTCCAGTCCGTCAATTATTCTGCTGACACCCCAGGCCCATGCTACAAAGCTGCCTACAGTTGAATCGGGATACAGCCTGTTGAACGGCTCTTTACCACGTACCGGCTTCCAAGCCATAACCTCGGCAAAATTAAACTGAACGGTAGCAATTCCGCGGGTTGAAAAAATGTCGGCCGGAAGACTGCCTGAACCGCCGCCTACGCCAATGACTGCAGGGAAGGGTCCGTTACCCTGTGGAAGGGTGATCTTTGATGTTAATCTGAGAGTATCGTTGTGCTCTACAATAATGACTGTAAGTATTCCTTTATCTGAAAGGCTCGCTTTAAGATTAGAGGGAGGGGCTGGTTTTGTCCCTATCTCATAATGTTGTATCTGAGCGCTTATTTCAGAACGCCTGCAGCTCCAATCTTTAAAACCGGAAATACGGCCACTGCCATTTGCCCACTTAAACGGATCAGGCAATTGTGTTATGACAGGAAGGTTGTTGAAAGCTGGTAACGCCGGTTTTGCACATTTTGAACCGGTATTTTCGACACTATAGACTAGAGGTATTTCCTGCGCAACCGAATTTATGGTCACAATCAGGATAAGCAGAAGTACTGAAAGGCAGATTTTTGCTTTCATTTTATACAATGTGATTATTTTATCAAAAATAGTAAGATAATTTCCTCAGACAAATTTAACGATGGAAAACTGCTTTTACTTTTAAGGCTGCTTCCCGGAACAATTTATTTATTACTTAACAGAACAGATAGTTTCAGGGCAAAATTATCGATAGCCTTTGTATTGGTGTAGTAGCCATATCGGTAAAAGGCGCCTGCACCGAAACCTATGCGATACAGGTTTATGATCTTGAACGAGATGAGATTATTTATCATCAGTCCCGATTCAAGGTATATTTTATCCTTCACTTTGAAATCAACACCAATGGGCGATCTATTCTGTAATGTTCCCCATCCTGTGTTATGTGCAATAACAAATTTCGGCTTGAACCTGGGTCTTTCAAATAGTAACGATCCGAAATTGTGGCTAAAAAATACATTGACATACCTGTCAGACAGGAATTCGTAGGGATTCATGGTTTGAAAGGTATTATTTATGACGAGAGGTGTATTGCTCCTGCTTCCTTCCCCGGTGAACAATAACCCGTAAGGCAGCGTCTTATCAATGTATCCTCCAGCCAGCCTTATATTCGACTGCCCAAGCTTCCCTTTATAAGCACTGACATCTATTGTTGCCTCTATCCGGTTATAGATACTGCTTCCCTTGTGGAACTGATCAATTCCTCTTTTGTACTTTAAGCTGATGACCGGATTTCCTGCATAGGTAATTAATCTCTGATCGCCGAATGTTGTCATCTCCTCACCCCAGGAATACTTTGCAGATAGTTGAATATCATCGGCCAGGTATTTTGCAATTGGCATTCCTCCGTAGCTTAACTTATATGTCGGTCTGATCTCTTTTGTACTGATTGCTGCCGAGAACCTTAAATGACGGAAGAAACGAAAATTGATCTCTGCTTTTTCTTCAATTATATTATCCATTCTTGAGGCAATATAATTTCTCAAATAGTCATTGTTTGAGAATAATGAATAATTTTCATTCATGTCCAGCCCCGGCTCCTTCAAATTGTTCTGATACGAGAACCTCAGGTAAGCATCTTTTTCCTTATTGATTATCAGATCGAAATGTCCGCCATACTTCAGCTTCTCATCTTTCATTCCATACCCGGCAAAGCCTCCTGCAGAAATGAGTTTTGAAAATTTGTCATTTGTGCTAAGTCCCAGCCCCAGTCTGGTTCCTTCATAAGCATTGTTATAAAAGAGCCTGAAAAGGTCAATATCAATGAATTTAACAGGAATTTTTCCGGCGATCAGGCCCGGATAGAGGTCAGCGAAATAATCAAATTTGTATTTTTTCCCCATCCTTCCCATGAGTTCATAAGTTCTTTTTTCGCCAGGGGTAAGAGAATCCGGTCGAGCGCTTTTCAGAATTGAATCGCTGTTCAGTCGGTATGTTTCGTCGAGATAGACCTTATCAATTTTTATTGAATCGCCACTTATTGAGGGGTTAAGATCTACATTGGATATTTTTGAAGTGACCAGATAAACAGGATATGCATTTATCTTCTTGTTTATCTTTACTGAAACAAATGCAATCTCCTCGTCCAGTCTGGAAGGAAACCATTTACCGGTCACAAATTCGTAATCCTGTCTGAATTTAAAGTCGATCATCCCTTTCTCAAATGGTTCGACAATAATATTCTTTATGGCATATCCATTTGAACTGATATAGATTTTCCCTTTCAGGCTGTTAAAGTGAGAATCTTTTTTCGGGTGAAATTCAATTACATAAGTTGTATCTGCCTGATTATCCCAGGTTTCCTCGAGGTGATAGTTGTAGCTCCTGAGACACTCATTTGAAACCGGACTCAGATATTCTGAATTGGTCATGTCCGAAGAGGATTGAATAGCCAGAAGCGAGATATTGTCATTATAGAACGATATTGAATTATGGAATGCAGTGAAGAAATATTGTCCGAGGAACGGGTTTTCAAACCCTGAGGTTTTTACAGCAATTATTTTATTGTCTGTGCGGTTATTGAGTCTTGAACACATTGCTACCGATTCAGATATAAACCTGGCCTGGTCATCACTGAACTTTTTATTTTCTTGCTTTGTACTGTCAGCAGCATCAGGATTGTAAGAAATTTTCAGATTGAGGACTGTCTTAAAATAGCACTGGTATCTGTATCTTACGTAATTCTCAAAGTTATTCACCTCCTTGTTTTTCAGAACATTCCGGATGATCCTTATTGCAGGATTATTTGCCGGAGTAACAACTATCTCACCGATATTCAGGGTATCAGTTTTGAGCTCAATGATGATATTTTTCAGATTAGTCCCGGGCTCAATAATTACTGTTTTTCTTTCATAACCGATGCATGAGACAAACAGCTTCCTGATCGAGGTGTCATTAATTTTAAATTCGCCACGGGAGTCTGTTATCATTCCCTGCTGGACAGATTGTTTCTGGTAGGCAACTGAGGCGAAAGCAACAGGTATTTTTGTCTCCTTTGCAATCACCGTCCCTTTTATGTATCCCTGAGCATATGAGGAAATATTCAGGCAGATGAGTAAGAAAAAAGGGGCTGTGAATTGCTTTAATGACATGAGTGTAGAGAAATATATTAATTCGAAATTGATAAATATCTGGATTTAATGAATTAATAGTCCGGTCCTTCAATATTGACAATAAGTTTAAAGTTATAAAATTCGGGAAATCGTAAACCGGAGGTGAATTGTTATTTTGTTATTTCGTTATTTTGTTATGGCCCTATATCATCTAAATAAGTAATTAATCTTTTTCACCCATTCTCCCACTTCGTCCTCCGTAGCTTTAGCGAAGGAAGGTTCTCCCATTCTCCCATTCTCCACGTCACCCATTCCCCGTCTAAAAATCTCCTATCTACTACTTGATAACTAAAATTTAAATTGTAAATTGTGTTAAATTTCTCCTGAAATGATACATTCTCCTGCAAAATGTTGCCATTTTATTTTAGCATTTTTTGTCTTTGCATTATCATCTGTTCAGGAAGGCTCTTCTCAGTATTTCTTTACCGGGACAGATCCCGCTTCAGTCAGATGGCGGCAGATTAGAACGAAAGATTTCAAGGTCATTTATCCACTGACACTTGAAGACCTGGGACAGTATGTTTCAAACGGGCTTGAGTATAATTATGGCCCCGGGAGCAGATCGCTTTACCAAAAAACTCCCAGAACTTCCGTAATTATACATAATCAGACAACTATTCCAAGCTCAGCCACTTATATCGCACCCCGAAGAATGGAATTCTTTATAGCGCCTCCCCAGGATCTGTATCCCCAGGATTGGGTGGATCAGCTTATTATTCATGAGTTCAGGCATGCAGTGATGTATTCAGCAATTGATCAGGGCTTCACAAGAGGTATTCATTATGTACTGGGTGAACAGGGAGTATTTTTAGTTTTCGGCGCTTTCCTGCCCATGTGGTTCATAGAAGGAGACCCTACTGTGACCGAGACAGCTCTTCATAATACAGGAAGAGGCAGAACCCCTTCATTTGAAATGAGACTGCGTGCGCAAATTGTTGAAAAGGGTATATATTCTTATGAAAAAGCTAATTACGGATCATTTGCTGATTTTGTTCCTGGCAAGTACGAACTGGGATATCAGCTGGTCGGCTGGTCCCGTATAAATTGGGGTAAGGAGATATGGGGCAATGTTCTCCAAAATATTGGAAGAAGGCCGTACACACTGGTGCCTTTTTCTTCTTCAATTAAAAAGCAAACAGGATTTAATAAGTTTCATCTTTACAATACAATAACCAGGCAGATTCAGGGCACATGGAAGGCAGCGGATAAGTTAGTGCATGAAAATAATTATCAGTTAATGACAAAATCAACTGGTGATATTTATACCTGCTATAATTTGCCTGTTATATGGAATGATAGCATGATAGTCGTTGTAAAGTCGTCCCTGGATAAAATTACCGGGATAGTCCTGATCGGGGCAGGTGGAAGAGAAAGAAGACTTTGCAATGTCGGGGCAAATTATTATTCAGAATCACTTTCGGCAAGTGACAGTAACCTTTTCTGGTCTGAGTTTGTTAATGACCCGAGATGGACTCTGAGGGATTACAGGGTTATTAAATCATATAATTTTTATACCGGTAAAACCAAGCAGATAACAAGAGAAACGAGATATTATGCTCCCGCAGTCACCCGCGACGGGAAAACCCTTGTGGCAGTTGAGGCAGACCTTGAGAACAACTATTCCCTGGTTATCCTTAATTCAGGTGATGGTAGTTTGATCAGAAAGATAAACACCCCGGACAATCTTCTTTTTGTTCATCCCCGGTGGTCGGACGACGGGAAATTAATTGTATCAATAGTTTTCGGGAAAGCAGGGAATAACATTGCTACAATTGATCCCTTAACCGGAAAAACAGACCTGCTTCTTCCTTTTTCATTGATGGAAATGAAGAGGCCTTCTTTCTTCCGGAATAATATTCTTTATACTGCTTCATATAACGGGAAAGATAATATCTATGCACTTGACCTTAATTCCAGAAAAATCTCACGAATAACCAATTCCAGGTTCGGCGCATCAGATGCATTTATTTCATCAGATAATTCATCAATTGTCTATTCAAACTATACTGCCAATGGATATGAGCTCGTTAAGGAGAAACTTGATCCCGGAGCATGGCAGGAGATATCTGTACCGGAAAAAAGCGCTTTCCCTCTGGCCGAGGCACTGACAAAACAGGAGAATTTCATTTTCAATAAAGATTCAGTGCCAAAAATCAAGTATACTTCAAAGCAATATCACAAAGTCTTGAACCTCTTCGATTTTCACAGCTGGATTCCATACGGAATAAGCTTTCAGGATGGTTCAGCCGGACCAGGGATTACTCTCATCTCTCAAAACCTTCTCAATACCACTGTTTCTTCTTTCGGATATTTATATAACAGAAATGAGAAGACAAGTAAGTACTTTTCATCAATATCAAACGAAACATATTATACTGCTGTTGATCTGAGCGCAGATTATGGCGGCAGAAGCAGTATGGGGGTTTATACATTAAATGATTCAATCCCTGAAAAATGGAACGAATTTAATCTTTCTGCCGGTTTGAGGCTCCCTCTTAACTGGACCCATAACTATTGGATAAGAAGCTTTCAGCCAGCCGTAAGTCTTAACTATAAGTTCCTTAAAATGGACAAGTCCGTTCCAATTGTTTTTAATCATAATGAATTGGCTTCTGTCAATCTTTCACTTAATGCCTATAACAAGATGAAAATGTCACAAAGGGATCTTTTCCCGCGATGGAGTCAGTCATTTCAGATTAATTTTAATTCAACCCCGTTCAATAACACATCAAATTCGATCTTTGCTGGTCAGATTTCCCTGGGGCTTCCCGGGATAGGGAATCATCATAATTTAAATCTTTATGCCGGCTATCAGAACAAGAACTCGACCTTTTATTCCTTTTCCGATTTTATAGCTTTTCCGAGAGGATTCACTGAGATTAGCGGGAAAGAGATTTACAGCTTCTCTGCAAATTATTCGATGCCGCTGTTTTACCCTGATTGGCAAGTAGGTCATGTTTTTTATTTTAAAAGATTTAAATCAGGAGTTTTTTATGATTATGCACAAAGCACAGATCTTTTGAAAACAAGTTACTATTCATCTGCGGGGATTGACCTTTCTTCCGACTTCGGATTCATTAATCTGATTACTCCTCTGGATGCCGGAATAAGATCAATATATAATCTTCAGACTAAAGGGATGCAGTTTGAGCTGATTTTTTCAATTAATCTTGGCGCAATTTATTGATACTCCGGATCGCCGCTCCCGCCTTATGGGACGAGTTGCGTAAGTTCTTAAACAACACATCTTTCTCAAATATGAAATTACTTGACGTCCCTGTTGTAAAATTGTAAATTAGCTGTAAGTATTTGAGTTCTTAAATGCGGACAAATAAATCTTAATTGTATGGAAAATCTTATTATTAAACCCGGAAACCGGTTGATTGGAAGAAAGACTATCGGCATCCTCTGGATTCTGATCGGAATAATTGTTTTAATCTCCAGAAAAGACGCATTGACAAGCAGGGTGTGGATCGAATTCGGAACCTTTTTACTTATCGGCATTGTGTCCCTTACCCCATTGTCGGGGTCTGAAAAATCTAAAATCGAAGTCTGCGACGACTGTCTGAAAATAATCTGGACAAACTGGTACAGGATGGTTACAGTGAAGGATTCAGAAATAGAAAGCATTCTTCTTGCAGAGAAAGGAGTACTTATCAGACGGAAAAATAAAATGGACCTGAAGATTCAGCTTTACCTAATGAACAAAGATCAGAAGAAGATGGTCTTTGACTTTTTTACTGAATATGCCCGGTTGAAAAACCTGACCAGAGAATAACTGGTTTTCAAATTGTATGATATTAAGAGGTTCAATATAGCAGATAAATATTTTCTGTTTATCTGACGAATATATATTTTTACCTCTCTATAGTAAAACATTAAATTCACAAAAGATGAAAAAACTGTTTTTTTCCCTGATTACAATATCATTTTTTACTTTATCATCCGTCGGCCAGCAGAATTATGTCCTGCAGCAGAAAAAGTTTGTGATCCACACCAGTCTTGGTGATATGAAAGGTTTCCTTTATAACGAAACTCCAAAGCACCGCGATAATTTTGTTAAACTTGTCAATTCGGGTTTTTATAACGGATCACTTTTTCACAGGGTAATTCCTGGATTTATGATCCAGGGAGGGGATCCGCAATCCAAAAACGCCGGTAAGGGTGACAGGGTGGGATCAGGAAGCCCGGGTTATACTATACCTGCTGAATTCAATCCAAAACTGACCCATAAGCAGGGTGCACTTGCAGCTGCACGTTTAGGTGGCCCTTCAAACCCTAAAAAAGAATCATCAGGTTCCCAGTTTTATATTGTTGAACCGGTAAGAGGGGCTCATAGTCTTGATAATGACTATACAGTTTTTGGCGAAATAACAGAGGGATTAGAGGTAGTCACAAAGATCGCAAATGTTCAGAGAGACCAGAATGACAGGCCTCTTACAGATATTAAGATGACAATCAAGTTGATCGAGTAGGCATATAATTTTTGTCTGGCAGATTTCTAAGATATTCAATTTGATTCTACTTTGACACATTTGAAAAATCATATTGAAAAGGAATTTGTCAATGTAGAATTAATTTTATGCGATTGTATGTTTATAATGGCATGACATATTTTTGTATAAATTTGTGGAAAAGAGAAGAGCACAAATCCCTCAATAACTCCTCAATGAAAAAATTATTAATCCTGTTACTGGCCCTTTTCCTGGCTTATCCTGTCTCCAGTTATGGTCAGAACAAGAAGCATAAAACAACAGCCAGCGCCAAGATAGGAAAAGCAGGACAATCAAAGTCAACTGCCAGACCCACCTCGTCAAAAGCCAGAAAGACCAAAGCCCCGCCAAAATCTAACCGCCCTCAAAGGAAAACAACAAAGAAAAAGACCAGCAACAGCATAAAGGTCTGACATTTCCGGCAACCGCTGACAGGCAAAATTTTCGGAAACAACAATTTATCTTAAATTCTTGTTAAAACTCAGGCAATAAGACAGGAATAATATATTTGGCATACTATTTGGATCGCTTATCCGGTATTAAAAAGAATAAGCTATGAAAACTATTAAGATGAAAGCAGCGACCATAATTGGTCTCCTGGTGATGCTTATTTTAAGTGTTAATGCTGGTGCGCAGGAGAAACTTACACGGCAGGAGAAGAAAGATGCCAGAAAAACACAGCTGGCATATAATTTCCATATAATTGATTCATTGCTGATGACAAAGAAGTTTGTCCTGGAAGCAGATTGGCTTCGTGATAAATACGGGAATCAGGTTAATGTGCCCAGTGGAATTAACTTTGTGAGAGTTGATGGTGAAAACGGGGTTCTACAGACCGGGACCAATTCAGGTATCGGCTACAATGGAGTAGGGGGTGAAACTGCTGAGGGAAATGTTGATAACTGGAAGCTCTCAAAAAACTTCAAGAATATGAATCTTACTGTAGAATTTCATCTTCTTTCAAACATCGGGAATTTTCAGATCTTCATGACCGTAAATGCTGAAAATGTTGCCAATGCAACAATTTCAGGTAATGGCCCCGGCAAACTTACCTGGTCAGGACATCTTAATACTCTCAATAATTCGACGGTGTTCAAGGGTCAGGCTACATATTGATCTTGCTAATCCTTAGAACTTTAAGAAGTCTTTCGGCTCCAGGACCAGGGGAGAGATTCTGAAACGGTAAATTGCTCCAAGAAACCAGGATACCCTGTTGCGTCTTGCTCCTATAGATAACGCTCCTGAGTTAATAGGTTTGAATTCCACATCGCCCGAGAGTTCCATCCTGCCATTGACATAATTTGTCATTTTCCCTTTTTTGTCAAGCGTAAGAGCAACGTGATACTATCTGCCGGCAGGGTGTTGTAAGTTCGGATCAATAACTGCCTTTTTTGATTCTCCGCAAAGAATAAAAGTATCCAGAAACCACATGTTCTCCGGAGTGAGCCTGGTTTCAAGCAGAAGACGATCGCTATCTGTTCCGCCGATATGAAGGAAACGTTGTTCCTCCGGGCCATCTATATCTGGTCTGAATATCGCCTCAATAGTAAAGTAAGACAAACCATACAAGGGATTCTCTTCCATAAAGTACCCATCCCTTTCACCATTGAACCAGACTGCTTTCCCGTATGGACTGCTGACTACCTGAGGACTTCCTGATATTGCCAGTCCCTTATGATCTTTTTTAATTTCGGATACAATGTAATCCCAGACTTTGCTGTTATTTGTTCCGCTTGATCTTTTTTCTAATGCCATATTTATCAGTTTATTTGTTTCACTTATCTGAAGTTTTAATATGCCTGTCCGGTTCAATGTTTTTAATACCGTCAATTTTAAGAGTTGTAAATGACGTTCCGGGTGAAGCGCTTCCTGTTATCACCCCTGACAGTGTAAGAATGTTTTCAATAGTACAGCCAAGTCCCTCGAGGCTTTTTGCGATATCCTCAATATCGCTTATCCGGTCCTCTCTGACTGAGGCAATAAAATTTACTTTCTGGATTTTCACCTGATAATCATTATTACTTCAAATTTAGGAAAAATCTGCCGTAAAATCACTTTGGTGGTTGAACGAATCCAGCTCCCACATCTGAAAAATTCAGAACAAGTCTCATTGCATTTTGCGTAAGATACTTCCAGATATCTGATGCAGATGCTGAGGGATAAGCTTCGCAGAATAGGGCAGCGACACCAGCAACAATTGGAGTTGCCATACTTGTCCCCGAGATCGTATTATATCCCACTGGGTTTTTCCATGAGCTGTAAATATCTACTCCGGGTGCAGCAATGTCGACCTGACCGCCATCCTGATTTATTCCGCCGCAGGAAAAATATGCCACATCAAGTTTCCTGTCAAGTGCCGCTACAGCCATGATTGCAGGACAATTGGCCGGGTGTCCTACCGGACTGATAATTCCTTTGTCACGACGGCTTTCATTGCCGGCAGCAGCTATTATTATTGTCCCTTTTGAGATTGCTTTCTTAGCAATATCATTATAGATATTTGAATATGATTCTCCGGGATATACCTGGGCACCGAGTGACATTGAGATAACCTTGCAGTGATTTGTTATTGCCCATTCCATCCCTGCCAGGATGCTGCTGTCACTTCCGCTGCCTTCATTTGACAATACCTTTCCGACAAAAATATTTACCCCCTTTGCCACCCCATAACGCATTCTGGTGACATGATTGATATTTCCTGCTGCAAGACCTGTACAGTGAGAGCCATGTCCGTTCAAATCATTAACCTCCTCGCCACTAATAAAGGACCTTACCGTAATTGACCTTCCTGAAAAATCAGGATGGGTGATATTGAATCCGGTATCGAGGATAGCAATATTTACTCCTTTTCCGGAATATTCAGATTCATTGATCTTAATTGCATGTATCGCCCAGGATGCAGTGCCATCGTCATTGAAATTGAAGCCTGTCTTTGAGCCATTGCTATCCTTCACCTGTACTTCAGATCCGGTATTTATATCCTTTGAAGATAAGTAATTTATATTTTGAATGGCATATACGAACCTTTCCGGTTCAGAGTAGAAAAAAGTGTTTTTGGTTTTAGAGGATTCAGTCAGTTTTTTTACTCTGTCATCGCGGTTTTCATTAACTATGGCTATCCTGAAACCGTCGAATAGAATTCCGTCTGAATCTTCAAAAGCTCTTGTGAAATCTTCATGGCCTTCTGAATAATCACTGAATGATGCAAGCCTGATTGAGGCATTTTTAGCACGAGAAGAAATTGTCTGATGTGATGCTTCTGGGTCTATCTTCACAAGTCTTCTGCCGGTGAATTTAGGTCTCGAAGACAACAATTGGGGAGGATTTGGGGTTGACATGATAGTTAATTTAGATATAGCAATATGATATTTGGAAATTCAATGTTAAGGTTCAAGGTTCAAAGACTAAAGAAATTTTGTTCCTTTTAGATCACTTTGTTTCAGATAAGTAATAAATCTTGAGATTTTTTTACTTAAAGTTGAAGTTCTTAGAACAAGATCTTTTAATGTGTCATTATCTGTATGCTGATAATCATAAGCCCTGTATGATTGAGATCTGCATTCGCCACAGGAACCTTTTGCTACACTTAGGAATTGGATAAATTCTTTATTCCCATTTCTTTTAAAACCTTCTGGGACATTATCCAGAAATGAACCAGAAGATGACCTGATCTGATCTCTAAGTTTAAAGTCATTGCAAAAAGGCTCTGAGATTGTAATTACAAGAAAATTTTTACATAATTCCCTTGCTAATTGCCAAATCTCCAAATCTTCAAATTTTTCAATTTTCATAGTGATAATCTTTTAGAATTACTAAAATCATTTACCTAAACACCTAACCTTGAACCTTGAACTTTGAACTTTGAACCTTTTCAGTCTTCTGGTAAATAATTGGAGCCAGTAAAGTAAATACCGGAAGAATTACAGATCCAAGAAACTGGGTTGAATATCCGGTCATTGTGATTCCTTCAATCGGCCCGCCAAGGGAAAGAACCCAGAGCGTAAATGCGATGGAACAGAAGACTATCTGTTTTGCGGACTCAATCCTGGCAATTCTTTTGAGATAAAATGGGGTGATTAAAAGAAATAGCCCGAATACAATCAACTGAAGGATATCATTATTATCCGGGTGCTGCTTGTTTACTTTAATCAGATTGAAAACTGCAAAATAGACACTGATGATCTCCGCCGGTATAAGTTTGATAATTGTAGAGTACCATGGGTCTTCCTTAATTGTAAAGAGACCGGGTGGAAAGGATGAAACCATCTTCCTGGTGATAATGATTCTTGACATGGAGTTATTATTTAGTTAAACAAAAGCAAATAACTAAAAGTCATCTGTTTAAGACAATCTATTTTACCCAACCTGAATCAGAATCCTAACAACAAAATGATTATCAGACATCGGACATTGACCAAATATAGAACAACCCGGGGCCAGATTCAAGTAAAACCAATAATTTCTTAGCTGACTTGCAGAAATTTTATAAGGCAGGATAATTAAGCTTGAAATTCAATTAGGAAATATGCTGATATAAAGATCAGACAGACAAATATAAATAATGAATTACATCAAGTAAAAGAGCATATAAATATATGCTCCGTTTTGATTCACGCCGGATGACATAAAACAAAGTCAGAAGATTATCCTGTATTCCTGGATTTTATAAAAACGTATCTGTTACAGGAAACAAAAACTATTTCTTCGGATTCTTCAGCTCATCAATTTCCTTGTTCTTCTGAGCAATAACAGAATCTTTTTCCCTGATCATATTTTCCAGGGTGGCTATTTTCCCTTTAAGGCTTTCAATTTCCTTATTAAGTCCCTCGATTTTTCTGATCAGTTCTTCCTTTTCAGCTTCAAGTTTTTTGATGATTGGGGTATATACAGATTTCTGGTAAAACCAGGCAGTCAGGAAGCAAATCAGACCGGCACCAAGAATGAGAAGTACAATCTCGATCATAGCAGAGGTTGCTGATTGCAATAATAGTATATATTGTGTATTCATAATTTATTTTTTTATAGTTACTTCGGTTCTTCTGTTCAATGCTCTCCCGGCGGAGGTAACAATATCGGCTATTGGCTTTTCCTCGCCCTGTGATATAGCAATAATTAAATCCGGGCCTATTCCAAGACCTTCAAGATATTTTTGAACGATCTTTGCCCTCTCCAGCCCAAGCTTCTGGTTATATTCAGGTGTTCCTACAAAATCTGTATTCCCTGTTACCTGAAGCTTGTATCCGGGGTGATTTTCAAGCCATTTTTTAAATTCAACAGCAGAGCTGTCAGTTTTCGTATCAGATTTGAATTTGGTTTTGTCAAATTCAAAATAGACCAGCAAGTCTTTCGGCATCGAGGCGTAGAATTTCCTGAGAGAATCTGCCTCTCTGATCGCTTTTTCATTAACGGGCTGGATGACAATGGGTTGCTTGATTGTCAATGGTTTCAGAACATCCACATACAACCACATTGAGAAAAAGGACCAGATGACTAGAACAATAAATCCGGTGATCAGAATTCTCATAGTTATTGGTTTTAGTTTTAGTTTTGATTGATATTCAGTTTATTATATTGATCATCAATTATAAACCCGGCAAAACAATCACGTTAGATTCCCACCAATCATATATGACTCTATCAAAGTTAAGAAAGAGAAGTACTCAAAGCAAAAATATTTTAAGCATAAAAAAGGGCTGTTCCTGTTTTGTGAGACAGCCCCTATTAATGAGTTTATATATAGTCAATTATGCAGCTGGCGGATAGCCATCCACAAGCTTATTCTGCTTCCTGATTGCCAACAGGAAGTCTTTTATTTTCATTGGTTTATAACCTCTTTTCCTGTTTAGATCTGCAACTTTGAAAAGAAGGCTCTGTGCTTTGAAGAACTCACTATAGAGTTTCCTTACAGGAACATTCGGATCCCAAGCCTGAATAGCTTCTGCACCTGCTCCATTGATCTCAATTATTTTAAACCCTTTGCCTTCCTTAAGAAGATCAGTAGATTCAAATCTGATATCAAACCTGCCATAATAAAACTCCGGCATACTGGTTGCTATAGCATCGAATGTTGCAGTAAGCTCTGGTGTAATCAGGTGTCCCCCATCGCGGTAAAGACCTCCTACACGGAGACTACCGATAAATGCAAGCCTGATTAGTTCGCCTTCCTGAGGTATATTTTCCAGGTCATCTTTCCCAAAGCCCAGGTGATTCGTCTTACCACCAAGGTAAAAATCCTCCCTGAGTTTTGTCCTGGGGTCATTATGTATAAGTTGTCTGAGAGTTGATCTTCCGTCACCAATTACATATGGGAAATATCTTAAAGTAAGGGAATAAAGTCTGCCATGTTCCTCACCTGGCATCCTCACATAAAACACTCCGGCTTCACCATCGTGATTGACAGGTCTCTGGAAAATGATATTTCCATTTTTCGGGAAAGTTGCAATATATTTATGAAGATGGTTGATATCTTCCACGAGGTTAACTCCATATCCGTTCCAGCCGATATCGGGCTTTGCAACAACAGGGAAATCCATACCCTTCTGATGTATCAGTTCCAGGGCCCGGTTCAGATCCTTTTCCGCATCTTCTCCATTTCTTTGCATCGTAACATACTCTGCAACCCAGGTTTTCTGATTGTCGCCAACCATATTCATCACGGAACTTTTTGATTCGCCCATGAACCCTCCGGTTTCAATCATTGGATTGGAAACAGAAGGAAGTGTAATGCTCCTGTAACGGAGAGCCAGAAGAAACCAGCGGATAGCCACTGGTATATAAAGAATAGAATTAGGTATCCTTTCAGCTGAGGAAACATATTTTTTCAGGTCTGCAAGTGACGGCATACCGCTGAATTTATTTTTCAGGGAAGGTTTATACTTTCTTATAACCTGAAAAAATGAAGGAGAAATTTCACCCATAGCGTTTTCAGTAGATTGATCCAATTTTGATTTGAAGAAGTTTCTTAATCCAAAAGCAATAACGATGAGAGCCAATGCTCCCCATGCCCAGTAACCCAGACTTTTAAGTACAATGTCACCGAACAAAATAACAATCGTAAGTACAACAGAGGAATAGATAGCACCGGCGATTATTGAAACAGATGCAAAACGCCAGAATGGTATCTTAAACCATCCGCATGCAACAAATGTCGGAAACAGAAGTCCCGGAGTAAGCCTGCAGACAACAAGTATGCGAACCAGATGGGAGTTAAGCCACAATTTGACCCGTTCAACTTTTGGTCCGATAATTTTTGACTTTAACCATTTGCTTGATTGAGCAAGACGGCCAAGCCAGTAAATAATAATATCTCCGACAACAATCCCCAGATAAACAGGAACATAAGCATATAATATGGGCAGCCCATTTTCAACTTTTGAGAATCCTGCTGCCAGTATGGCTGCATCTTCATGAATAAATGTTAGAAAAAAAATAACGGTGCTTTCCTTGAGCCAGAATATTGTGTCGGGATTTATCATGCTCATTGCCAAATCAACCTGTTTATCTTTAAAAACAAGGTTTCAAAGATAATTGGTTTTACATTCCTGTCAATAGAGAAATAGGTATTTAAACTTATTATAAATAAGCCGGCACCTATACTATTTACGGACTGCGTAAAGGAGATTGATATGCTGTGTGCGCCAGTTGTATCCAAGTGTGAACGGGACCGGTTTTACAGATGGATCGGTATAGGCTTTTGAAAGATCAGTCTCGTTTATCCATGAGAATTCTTTACCTGGTCTCACATATGATCCGTAAAGATGAATATCCCATATTTTTTTATCGAAATACCTGTAAGCAATACCCGAGTCATCCTGAAGTATGGTTTTGCTCTTTTCAAATACAGTATTTCTGATCACAGAAAAATCCATCCCGTGCATAAGGTATGAGGCAGCCTTCAGGTAGGTGTTACAAGGCGGAAGCTTTGTAAGGTATTTTTCAAAAGAAGGATTTTTTTTGAGTCCCTCATCGGATATGTCGGTCTGGAAATAAAAGACAGACTGAACCCTTTTTCCTGTGTCTGCTGCAAAATCAATTTTTACGCCATGTGTAAAATCCTTTAGTCCCTTCAGACTATCGGCAGGCTGACAATCACCATTGTGGTCAATTCCAACGGGGTTTATAGAGACTATATTATACCCATTCCTTTCGATAAAGAGTGCCAGTAGGGGAATTGATCCGTTAATACTGCTCTTCTTGAGGGCGCCTATCATATTTCCGGTAATGAAATAGCTTCTTTTGAAAATATCTTTGAGTGCATACCTGACATCTTCAAGATATTTGTTTACCTGATCAGTTGTCATGTTACAGAGGTCGGGAAGTGCTCCAACAGGTTCCAGACCAATAAGGATATAGCTTGAGGCATTAGTATAAAAAACATTTGCATTCAGGATGTCAGGTCCACCGAATGGATAAAAAACTGGTGTACTTCCATCGCAATCAATAAGTTCGGTTTTAGCCCATTTTTGCATTTTTGCGAAACGAGCTGTATCAAGATCAAAAAAACCACTATCGAGCCTGTAGGAAAACTGCTTCCAGATTGTCGCTGTATCAAGCCTTGCCATACAGCCAGATTTCCCATGAGGCATCCCTGAAATGAACAAAGCCTTATCTTCTGTTACGGTATCATAAGGATGAGAAAAAGGTTTCGGTGGAGGCGGAGCTACAGCAACTTTTTTTGGCTGTGAATTGCATGCAGCCATGATGAGAACAAAAGCTAAAAGGAAAGACAGGTTTTTAATGTTTGACATTTTTATCCGATTTAATCAGTAAGAAATAAATCAATAGACCAACAAGCGTTATGCCAATCCCAATAAGCGACTGGACGGGTTTGTTGAAGAATACATATATCATCATACATCCTTCGACAAGAATGAAGAATATTGGGATGAAGGGGTATCCGAAAGTATGGTAAAAGTCCTCTCCATTCTTTTTCATTGTATACCTCAATACAAAAACTCCGATAACAGATGAAATTGTAAATAAACTAAGAGTGAAACCTATGAGTGTCATTATCTGCTCAAAGGTTGAAGTCCAGATAAGTGAAAGAGCAATAAGCGTTAGCATAATTGTTGCATAGACTGGCGAACCATTCCTGTTTTCAATTCCAAGGAAATGAAGAGGTTTGTAGTCTTCTGCAATAGCCTGCGTGACACGTGGCCCAATAATCAGAAGGGAATTGATCGATGCAATCAATCCGATGGAGATCAGAGCTGCAACAAACCTTCCTCCTGAAGTGCCGAAAATATTCTGGGCAGCAATGAAAGCAATATCCACTTTATTTTCCAGATCACTGAGAGGCACTGTATAAAGGAAGACAAAGTTGAGAAGAGTATAAAGAATCATTACAATAAGAGTACCGGTGATGAGGATTTTAGGAAGGTTCTTTACCGGATCTTTCACCTGGTGAGTTATATAAGCTGCCGAATTCCAGCCTGAATAAGCAAATGAAACATAAACAAGAGAGATTGCAAAGGCAGGATTGATGATCTGCTTTAGATCAGAATGGTTGAATGAAACAGAAAATCCAGGATGATGTCCTTTAATAAAGCCAGCCAGGCAAAGTGCGAGGATCAGGACAATATTGATGCTTGTCATCACAAAGTTAAAATTGGCACCTGTTCTGAAGCTGCTTGAGTTAAGGATTGTCAGCAGAATAACAACTGAAACACCTATTAATACCGGATTAATGCTGATAAGATTTCCGGCATACGTACCAAGAGCAATAGCGGATATTGCAAGAGGTGCAGCGAACCCGATTGTCATCGAAATGAATCCAGACAGGAAGCCGAAAGCCGGATGAAATATCCTTGAAAGGAATACGTATTCGCCACCCGACCTGGGGATCCTTGCAGCAAGCTCACCATAAGTAAGAGCACCGCATAATGCAACAAGACCGCCGGTTATCCAGATAAAAACCAGAGCAATTATTGAATGAATTCCCGCTGCCTGGAGACCCAGGCTTGTATACACTCCTGTCCCAACCATGTTGGAAACGACAATAGCTGTAGCACGCGAAGGACTGATTAATTTACCTGTTTCCAAAAAAAATATTTTTTAGGTGGATAAAAGTAATAAACAAATTGTAGAGAGAAGTTGATGATGAAGGATTTATTTTGATATCCTTTTCATTTCTTTGGAAACCAGGGGAAAAATGCACTTGTCTTTTCAATATACTCCCTGTATTGAGGTTTTTTTTCTGACAGAGACTTTTCAAGAAGCGCTACTCCCGAGACTTTAATAATCAGCAGAGTCATAAGTAATGATCCGAAAGCAGGAAGATAACTGCCGGCAGAAACAGAAAAGAGAGCATAAGCCCACCAGACAGCAGAGTCACCAAAATAATTGGGATGACGGGTATATTTCCAGAACCCATAATTAAGAACCTTCCCCTTATTTGCCGGATCTGATCTGAACCTTGCAAGCTGAAAATCTCCACCTGCTTCAAATGAAATACCAATGACCCAGATTATCACTGCTATAAAATCCAGTATCCTCAGCGCCCTTTCCTGGTGCAGATACTGTGAACCAAGAAGTGGTGCACTTATCAGCCACATCAGCAACCCCTGCAGCAGGAATGTCTGAAAGAAACTTATCCACCAGTAGCGTTTTTCACCATATTTTTTTCTGAATTCCCTGTACCTGAAATCTTCTCCCTTTCCTGCGTTTCTCCAGGCAAGAAATATAGCAAGTCTTAGTCCCCACAAAGTCACCAGTGTCATTATAAGGATATTCCTTGATCCATGAGGAGGCGTGCTGATAAAATAAACGCAACAGGTAATAACAAAACCTATTCCCCAGAAAATATCCACAATACTGACATTTCTGATAAAAATGCTTACAATCCAAAGAAGACACATCACTGTAAAGATCACATATAGTGCCTCAAGATAGATCTTAAAAAAATCCATGTTATGATTATTCATTCATAAAGGCAACAGCAGATGCTCCTGCGCCAATATTTGCACCGATTATTGGTGAAATATTCATTACAGAAACAGGTTCTTTCCCTGTGATCTGCACCATTCTCTCACGGTACCATTCTGCTGCTTCCGGATTATTGGCATGTAAAACTATGTAGTTCCAGATTGGATTTTCAAGATTTCTATTTCTGATAAGAGCAACAATTTTCTCCATATTGGATTTTTTGTTGAACCCCTTATCAAAGACTATTGCTTTCCCTGATTCGTTAAGGGATATTATAGGATTTACATGCAACAATCCGGCAAGAAATCCTTTCGTGGTTGACAGACGGCCGCCTTTGATCAGGTATTTTATTGTCTGAATCGTCACAAGGATCTTTGTGTCTTTTATCCATTTATCAGCCATGATCACTATCTGGTCGTGTGAATATCCTTTTTCAATTTACTCCGCAATTCTGAGAACAAGAAGGCCTATTGACCCGGATATACCTTTTGAATTAATGACTGTAACAGGTTTCCCGAATTCCTTGCTCACTGCCAGTGCTGCTTTCTGGCTGGTATGATAGGTACCACTCAGCTTGTCAGACAGATTGACTGCAATTACAGAATCATAGTGTGATGCGAGATGAGAATATAGACTGACAAAGGATTTTTCATTGGGCTGAGAAGATTTGGGATAATCCTTCGATTCAGTAAGAAGCATATAGAACTGCTCCGGCTT